>JAIPER010000166.1 GCA_021737115.1 Desulfohalobiaceae bacterium | reverse complement strand
TAAAAGGAGCGGTCTGAAATCAGACTTTGCAGGCCGTGCGCAGGTCGGCCACGGCATCGGTCTGTTCCCAGGTGAAATTCGGGTTTTCCCGGCCGAAATGTCCGTAACAGGCGGTGTCCCTGTAGATAGGACGTTTCAGCTTCAGATGTTCGATGATGTAGTAGGGCCGCAGATCGAAGATCTCCCGGACCGCCTTGGTCAGGGTGTCGTCATTCACTTCTCCGGTTCCCCGGGAGGTCACCAGAACGGAGACCGGGTCGGCCATGCCGATGGCATAGGCTATCTGGACCTCGCAGACTTCGGCCAGGTTGGCCGCGACCACGTTCTTGGCCACATACCTGGCCATGTAGGCTGCAGAACGATCCACCTTGGAGGGATCCTTCCCGGAGAAGGCTCCGCCGCCATGGCCGCCCATGCCCCCGTAGGTGTCCTGGATGATCTTGCGGCCGGTCACGCCGCAGTCCCCCAGGGGCCCGCCGACCACAAACCTGCCGGTGGGATTGATGAATATCCGGAGCTTGTCGTCCAGAAGCTCTTCGGGCAGGGTCTTGAAGATGACCTCTTTCTTGATGCCCTCCTTGAGGTCCTCATAGGAAACCTTGTCATCATGCTGCGTGGAAACCACCACGTTGTCTATGCGCACCGGTTTCCCGTCGTTATATTCGAGTGCGACCTGGGTCTTGCCGTCCGGGCGCAGAAAATCAAAGACCTTTTTTTTGCGGACATAGGCCAGCCTGCGGCTCAGCTTATGGGCATAGTGAATCGGAGCCGGCATCAGGGTCTCGGTCTCCCGGCAGGCGTAGCCGAACATCATGCCCTGGTCCCCGGCACCCTGCTCTTCCGGAGCCTTCCGGTTCACCCCTTGGGAGATATCCGGTGACTGCTTGTCTATGGAAGAGATGACCGCGCAGGTCTCCCAGTCAAATCCCATATCCGAACTGTCATACCCGATATCCTTGACCGCATCCCTGGCTATCTGCGGAAAATCGGCGTATCCCTGGGTCGTGATCTCCCCGGCCACAAAGACGAGCCCTGTGGTGACCAGGCTTTCGCAGGCCACCCTGGACTGGGGATCCTGCTCGATGAGACAGTCCAGGATGGAATCGGAAATCTTGTCCGCCACCTTATCCGGATGGCCTTCGGTCACTGACTCGGAAGTGAACATGTATCTTCCTTTGGTGGATCTCATAGTTTTTTTCTCCTTTACTATAAAAAATTCAACAAAATAAGAACCATAAAAATGCACTGCATTTTTTAACCGGAACACCGATAAACAAAAAAATTCTTGCCAAAAAAAATGCAAGTAATACTATCTATCCAAATACCACCTATTTGTCAAGAAAACCCTCTTTCCATAGATTGAGGGCTGAAAGAACAGAACACCACTTTGTCTATTCAACCCAACAACTGATGTAAAGGAATATTTTCATTGTTGATATCAAATATACAAAAAGCAAAAACAGAGATAGAAGATAAAATAAATTTTTGATAAATTTTATCGTGTCTGCAGAATAAAAATACCTTTGTAGTAAATTTACGATACAAGCGAACAAATCGGGCTGATCGGGCCGACACTTGCCCTTGATTCCTGTTATTGATATACCCGGTTTTTACCGGAAGGGGCAAGTGTTTCTTGCCTGATTTTCGAAAATACATCTTGAAAGAGCTCTGAAATTAAGGAGAGCCCATGAAAAGCGATCAACCGGGACAGATTCATTCCAATATCTGGTGCCTGGGCTGTCAGGAGTCCAATGTCTATCTCCTCCGGGGCAGCAGGGAGTCAATCCTGATAAGCGGCGGCAACAGCTACATCCTGCCGGATGTTTTGGAGCAGCTGAGATCATTCGACCTGGCTCCCGGCCAGATCACGAAAGGCCTCATTCTTCACGCCCATTTCGATCACATCGGGATCGTCCCTTATTTCAAAAGGCAAAATCCAGATCTCACGATCTATGCGTCGCAACGGGCCTGGGAGATTCTCAAAAAGGACAAGGCCATTGCCACCATCAACGATTTCAGCCGACTGACCGCTGCCAGAATGAACGTGGAAGACAGGCTTCAGGGCTATGACTGGGAGCTGCGGGATGATCTTTCCGGCTTCACGGTAGGTGAAGGAGACCGCATCGACCTCGGCGGACTGCAACTCGATATAATGGAGACTCCGGGCCACTCCTCCTGCTCGGTTTCGGCCTATGCCCCGGAGATCAAAGCCCTGTTCCCATCGGATGCCGGGGGCATCCCCTTTCAGGACGAGGTCATCCCCTCAGGCAACTCCAACTTCAGCCTCTACCAGCAGAGTCTAAAAAAACTGGCCGGTCTGGACGTCGACATCTACTGCGCCGACCATTACGGGTATATAACCGGACAGGAGGCGGCAGACTTCCTGGACCGTTCCATCAAGGCGGCCGCCGATTACAGGCATCTCGTGGAGAAGGTGTACGCCCGGGAACAGGACATGGAGAAAACGGTTGAGCACCTCGTTCAAGTGACCATGGACACCCGCCCGGACTACTTCCTGCCCCGGGACATCCTGACCGGGGTCACCCGGCAGATGGTCAGGCATATCGCCGGTAATTCCATTTACGAATAATAAAACCTCAATTTACGACAAGCGTAAGTATATGTCTGAACCACTTCACCTGGGTATCTCCCCCTGCCCCAACGACACGTACATCTTCTACGGGTTGATCAAGAAAACAATCGGTCTCGAGGGATTCGACCTGAACACCGCCCTCCTGGACATCCAGGAGCTGAACGAGGCCGCCCTGAGGCAGGAGTTCGACCTGATCAAAATCAGCGTAGCGGCCTGCCCGCACATCAGAAAGAACTACCGGCTATTAAGGGCGGGGGCGGCCCTGGGCCGGGGCTGCGGACCCCTGCTCGTGGCCCGGGAAAAGACGAGCCTCGATCGCTTGCGCCTGGCCCGGGTGGCTATTCCCGGAGAGCTGACCACGGCCAACCTCCTTCTCCGAAAAAACGGCTTCCACCGCGGGGATATCCTGGAAATGCGCTACGACCTGATCATGGAGGCCGTTTGCTCCGGCCGGGCCGAGGCCGGCCTGATCATCCACGAGGGGCGGTTCACCTATCCGAAATACGGACTCACCAAAATCCTGGACCTGGGACAGTGGTGGGAGGAAGAAACCGGCCTGCCCATCCCCCTGGGGGCGATCGTTGCCCGCCGGAAGCTCGGGCAGGACTTTGCCGCACTGGCCGAGGAAGGCATCAGGCAGAGCCTGGATTTCTCCGCGAAGCACCTCGATCAGGCCTGGCCTTTCATCCGGGAAAAGGCCCAGGAGATGGACCAGACCACCATCCGGGAACACATCCAGACCTTTGTCACCGGCTTCAGCCGCGACCTGGGGGATGACGGTCTGCGGGCCATGGAAAACCTCCTGGGCCTGACAGCGGCCGATCTGCTCTGACCCGGATTATTCCCTGTCAGCTTTGCCTCTGGCAAAGCTGACATATAATTAATTAGTATATAAGAATTTATTGGCCTGCAGTTTAACTCATCATGCTGAAGTCCGTCTTTGCCAGTTTGATCAATGGAGAAACTCCAGTTTTTAGGATCGGCACCCTCTTTTCGATCTTGAACAAACAACCTCACTGCCGGACAAACGGGCAGGCCACCCAGTGACTGTCCTGGACCGTGCACAGCCGGGGCTCGAGTTCCCGGCATTCGGCCTTGGCCTGAGGACAACGGGTCCGAAAGCCGCAACCGGAAGGCGGGTCTATCGGACTTGGTACATCACCCTGAAGCAGGATCCGGTCCCGGCGCAGGTCGGGATCCGGTATCGGGGCGGCCGAGAGCAGGGCCCTGGTGTAGGGATGCTGAGGGTTTTCATAGATCTCCTCATAGGAAGCCAGCTCCACGATGCGCCCCAGGTACATGACCGCGACCCGATCGCTGATGTGCTCAACCACTCCCAGATCGTGGGCGATGAACAGATAGGAAATCGTGAACTCTTCCTGGAGTTCTATCAGAAGATTGATGACCTGGGCCTGAATGGAGACGTCCAGGGCCGAAACCGGTTCATCACAGACGATCACCCGCGGGTTGAGAGCCAGGGCTCTGGCGATGCCGATCCGCTGCCGCTGCCCTCCGGAAAACTCATGGGGGTAGCGCGACAGGTGCTCCGGCCTGAGACCGACCTTCTGCATAAGCCAGGCCACCCGTTCCTTTCTCTGTGATCCGGAGAGTTTTCTCCGGTTCCTGAGCGGCTCGGCGATGATGTTCCCGACATTCATCCTGGGATTTAACGACGTGAACGGGTCCTGGAAGATGATCTGCAGGGATGATCGCAGTTCACGCCTGGCCCCCGGGTTCAGGCGGCTGATGTCTTGACCGTTGAACAGAATTTCACCCGAGGTAGGCTCAGTCAAATGCAGGATAGACCGTCCGACGGTTGTTTTGCCGCAGCCGCTCTCGCCGACCAGCCCCAGGGTTTCCCCTTCCTTCAACTCAAAGCTGACCCCGTCCACAGCCTTGACCAGCGAAGTGGTCCTGGACAGGAATCCCTTTTTGAGGGGAAAATGTTTCTTTAAATCCGTGACGCGCAATAAAGACATGGTTCTCCGATGCCTTACCGGTTCAACTTGGCTCTAAGCCAATAGATAAATTCGTATTTCGCTATCCGAATTCCGCGCTAAACCTCAGCTTCCAGCCAGCAGGTTACCGCTCGAAATTCCCCCAGTCTGATCATGGCAGGATCCTGTCTTTCACAAACATCCATCTTCTGTGGACAGCGCGGATGGAAACGGCATCCCGAGGGCAGATTCTTCAGATCCGGCACGATACCGGGTATCTCCTGCAATTTCCTGTCTTTTTGTGATTTCCTGCGGCCGAGCACGGGAATCGATCCCAGCAGGCCCCTGGTATAGGGGTGGCGGGGATCCTTGAACAAATCCCTGACCGGGGCCTCTTCCACGACCCGGCCGGCATACATGACCACCACCCGGCTGGCCATTTCGGCGATCACCCCGAGGTCGTGGGTAATCATGACCACGGATGTCCCGAGTTCATCCTTCAACTGGGCCAGAAGCTCCAGGATCTGGGCCTGGATGGTCACGTCCAGGGCGGTGGTCGGTTCATCGGCAAACAAAAGCTCCGGATGGCAGGACAGGGCCATGGCGATCATCACCCGCTGCCGCATCCCGCCGGACAGGGCGTGGGGGTATTCCCGGATCCGGTTTCTGGCATCCGGTATCCGGACCATGTCCAGAAACTCCAGGGCCATCTCCCTGGCCTTGGCCCTGGAGGCACCCCGGTGCAGCCGGATGCCTTCGGTGAGCTGATCGTCTATGGTCAAGACCGGGTTCAGCGAAGTCATGGGTTCCTGAAAGACCATGGACAGGGCGTCGCCCCGCAACCTGCGCATCTCTTCCCGGCTCAGATCCAGAAGATTCCGGCCGTTGAAGACGATGCTCCCCCTGATCTCGGCCGGCGGGCATCTGAGCAACCGCAGGACAGAAAGGGCGGTCACGCTCTTGCCGCAGCCGCTCTCGCCCACGAGCCCCAGGGTCTCCCCCTGGCGGACGCTGACATCGAGGCCGTCCACGGCCCTGACCGTCTGCTCCTGGCTGTGAAAGGACGTGACCAGATTGTTGATCGTCAAAAGCGGTTTCATACACTTCCGGTCGTCATCGATTGAAGTCATCTTGCTCCAAAATTTCAGTCTCCGTTGTCTTGCTCAACAAGCACATCCCTCGTAGTCAGGCCTGCCAGAGGCAAAGCTGACGACAAACTGGGCGAGATCAGATCGAGAACCTGGGATCGAGGGCATCCCTGAGTCCGTCGCCCATGAGGTTGAACCCGAACACAGCCAGGAAAATGGCAATCCCGGGAAAGGTGGCCACGTGGGGGGCCGCGTAGATGTAGTCCCGGCCGGAGCCGAGCATGGTTCCCCACTCCGGGGTGGGAGGCTGCACCCCCAGTCCGAGAAACCCCAGGCCGGCGGCAAAGAGAATGGCCATGCCCATGCCCAGGCTGGTCTGCACGATGATCGGCACCATGACGTTGGGCAGGATATGGCGATAGAGGATGACCCGGTTCGGGGTCCCCACCGAGTGGGCGGCCTCGACAAAGACGTTTTCCTTGACCGAGAGGGTGCAGCCGCGAACCAGGCGGATATACAAAGGGACCATGCTGATGCCGATGGAGATCACGGTGTTGTTCAGACCCACGCCCAGAACCGCCACCAGGGCCAGAGCCAGCAAGAATCCGGGAAAGGCGAGCAGGATGTCGTTTATCCGCTGGATGACGAAATCCACCCGCCCCCCGAAATATCCGGAAATCAGTCCAATGGGCACCCCGATGCTCAAGCCGAACAGGGTGACCCCGATGGCGATGAGCAGGGAGGGGCGGGAGCCGTAGATAATCCGTCCCAGGATGGACCGGCCCAGTTGATCGGTTCCCAATGGGTTTTGCCAGGACGGGAGTTCCAGAGAATGCATGAGGTCGGGCCTGGATGGATCCTCCGGATAAATAACCGGGGCCAGGAGGGCGATCAAAAGGAAAAAGATGATGATCGTTCCCCCCAAGAGGGCCGCCTTGTTCCGTTTCAGCCTTTTCCAGGCCAATGAGAGAGGGCTGTCTGATGCAAACAATTCTCATCAACTCCGAATATCCTGTTTGCGTCTCCAGAGTAAAGCTCTGGAGTCGCAAACTGGATATAAGTTCATTTTTTACTGATTTTGATAAATAGTTACACACGAATAATCAATCATATCGAATCCTGGGATCAAGCAAGGCATAGAGCAGGTCGACGATCAGGTTGACCATGACGTAGAGCAGACCGAAGATCAGGATCGCCCCCTGGGTGACTGCATAATCCCTGGCCAGAATAGAATCCACAATCAAGCGCCCCAGGCCCGGCCAGGCAAAGACCGTTTCCGTGAGCACGGCCCCGCCGAGGAGCATACCGAACTGGAGCCCGATAACAGTGACAATGGGTATCATGGCATTCTTGAGAGCGTGCTTGACCGTGATCATCGTCTCGGTCAGCCCCTTGGAACGGGCCGTGGTCGTGTAATCCTGGGAAAGGATTTCCAGCATGGTGGACCGGGTCATGCGGGCGATGAAGGCCACCACGAACATGGCCAGGGTGAAGGACGGCAGGATGAGATGTTTCCAGGTTCCCGTGCCTCCGGCCGGCAGCCAGTGCAGGGTCACGGAAAAGATGAGCACCAACATCAGTCCGAGCCAGAAGACCGGCATGGATATCCCGAAGAGCGCGGCCGAGGTCATGAGGTAATCCAGCCAGGAATAGGGCCGAAGCGCGGAGATGACCCCGGCCGGGATTCCCAGCAGACAGGCCAGGCTTATGGCCAGAACGGCCAGGATCAGGGTGTTGGGCAGCCTGGCCCAGATCTCCTGGATCACTGGATTCTGGGTCCTGGCGGACCGACCCAGATCAAAGTGGGCCAGACGATTCAGAAAATGAGCATACTGCACCACGACCGGCCGGTCCAATCCCAGCTGATGCCGAATCATTTCCACCTCTTCGGACGAGGCCATCTGGCCGGCCAGGACTTGGGCCGGATCTCCGGGGAGCATGCGCAGCATGAAAAACAGCAGCAGGGAGATGCCCAGCAGAACCGGGATGGTATACAAGAGGCGTTTGATAATGTACTGGAGCATGGGAAAAGGCTCGTATGAAACTTCATTTAAGAATGCGAACCGGTCACAGGGCTCTCTTTCGCTTAAACGCTTCCGGCTCTCGGTTTTCTAAGGCTCGCTCATGGGGGATCCCTGCCCCCTCCGGACTCTTAGGCTCTG
>JAIPER010000165.1 GCA_021737115.1 Desulfohalobiaceae bacterium | reverse complement strand
GTCTGGCCGCCAGGTTTTCCAGTCCCCCGCAGAGTTCATCACGATCCACACCCAGCTGACCGCTAAATCCCCTGCCGTCCTCATGCACATAGCTGGCCCCTAAGACAATATAGCCGACATCAGATCTGGCCCGGGCCAGGTAAAAATCAGTGAAAGACGGTGTGACCGCACCGTCCCGGCCGGCCATGTTGATGACCATGGGCGCCATGGCTGTTCTGGTGCTGAGCTCCAGGCCTCTTATGGACATGGGAGTAAAGAGCTTCATAACCGTCCCCTTCTTCGAACCGGATCATGTCAGTAGACATATCCGAACCGGCATACATTTTTGCAACAATATTGTTAACAAAATTTATTATAAAAAATCGACCACTGTCAACATTTTCAAAACGAGGCTTCTCCCCGAGACTGCCTGAATGAACCTGTATAGATTTGCTATAAGCCTTTGAGAATGCGGCTGCTTGAAATAGCCTCACTTGTATTGAGGAGCGACAGGTAGAAATTCTTTGCGTGGCTGATATGCTTTTCGGCAAGCCCGTTGAGCCTGTCCCGATCTTTTTCCTCTAGCGCATCTACCATGAGGACATGTTCTTCCATAACATTTTTCAATACTTCAGGAGAGGACCAGGCTGTATAACTGAGTATCTGGCAGCGCTTGCGCAGGTCAACGATCATCTGCACCAAGGTCTCATTTCGGCTGAGGTTGAAGAGGTAGTGATGGAATTTTTTATCAGCCGCAATCATTTCCTCGAAAACGTTGCCCTCGTAGCATTCCCGCACTTTCCAGACCAATCCCCTCAGGTGCTTGATATCTGAATTGGTTACATTTTCCAGAGCCATCTCTCCAGCCAGTTGTTCCAAGGTTTTCCTGATGACGAAGATCTCTTCCACTTCTTTCTCAGAAAGTTCGTTAACAAAGGCGCCCTTGTACGGAACAACCGAGACCAAGCCTCTGGCTTCAAGAATCTTCAGGGCATCCCGGATCCAGTACCGACTTACCCCAAGAATCTGGGACAAGTTGTTTTCCACCAGCCTTTCACGAGGCTTGAACACGCCTGTAAGTATCATGCGCTCCAGGTCGGCCAGGACTTCTGAAAATTGTTTCTTCTTTGGAGACTTCTCGTTTTGATTTTTTGAAATTTCTGTCTTCGGCATAGTCGTTTTTCAGTAAAACTTGGTTTGTATGGGTGAAAAAAAAGTTCAGAAGAATATCAAAAACCGCTCACCACGCTCAACTTATTGTGCACCCCGGTCACTTCTTCATGCTCTCTTGCAGTTTTTTCCGCTATCTGTGAATCCTTTTGGCTTCGCACAAAACCTTTCAGCGTAACCTCCTTTCCTGAATCAGCCGAGACCTGGACGGCTTCATACATGGATACCGAACTCACCAGTTTTCTCACTTTGCTTTCGACCCTCTTGGCAAAGGCCAGATTTTTCAACTCCTCAAAAGATCCCTCCGATTCCTGCGAATCCTTTCCGGTAAAGGCAGTTACCAAAACCTCGCTTGCCGATTCTTCGTTGTAATAAGCAGTGTTCAAGCAAAGGTCATAGAGCATCGGATCGTCCGGATCATAATTGTAAATGGACCTGAAAACATGTCTTCTTCTCGAATCCTGTTTTTGGAGGAATTCCAGGGCGTCACTCTCGGTGATCCCTTTCGTCTCCGCGATCCGTTTGACCTTCACATCTACAGGGGCGACGATTCGGACATGCAATATGCCTGGTATGTCCTTCAAAACGATTTGCATCCCCCTGCCGAGCATAACGACTTTTCCCCGGCTTGCCAGTTCATAATTAAGCCCTTCAAAAAGACTCCTGTACGCAGGTCTGTCAAAAGAAAACCGCTCTATGATAGATCTGAAGCTTTCCTGTTCATAAGCGGAACAAGCGTCCTTGTAATCACTGTCGCAGTCTTCGGCAAGCCTGTGGATTTCCGCTTCGCTGATGAACTGAAAATCGAGCTTTCCGGCCAGCAGTTGAGCTATTTCATCCCCTTTGCTGCCGGTTTGTCGGGACACAGTAACAGCAAACATATCACCGAACCACCTTTTTCTTAAAACACTCAACCTCTTTCTGCAGCAGACAGGAGGATACATGTCATTCTTGAACCACTCCCTGTCTGAGCTTTCGGACGTGCCTATCGACCATCGACAGAGCACCTGGAAACATCAAAAAGGCTCTATTCTTCCCTGGTGGTCGAAGCTGAGCCTCTTTGGAACATTGTCTATGTCAACCCCGCCCAAAGCCTGCAACTCGGGCAACAAGGCCTTTGTCACCCAAAACCGTTTCAGCTTCAAGGTATTGATGATTCTGGCCATACGCAGGGGCTTATCTTCGGGTATAAATGCCAGGGCCGTTTCCACTGCCTGCCTGTCGTCTTCCAAGGCAACAGGAATCCGGCTGCTTGCCCAGATGCCTGTGGTCAAGGCATTGGTATAGGTGACATCGTAATCAATTTTCGCAACGACCTTTTTTGTTGTCAAATCCGCCATCCCTATTCCCAAAGCGTTCCCATGGGACTCTTGGCTTATATCCAGCACGATCAAGGTCCGATAATCAGGAACCCGCTCTCCTGCGTCGCGCCGCCACGATCCAATCACATTCGGGTCCATGCCCGCACCGCTGATATTCTTCCCGATCTCATCAACGAGGAGTATATCCAACTCCGAAAACGGAATCTTAGGCAGGAGGATTCTGGCCTCTTGCAGAAGCTCTTCGTCTGCCCTGGCGAACTCTTCAGGAAATACCAGGCGCAGCGTCCAGATTTGTTCATTGCTGTTTTCGACGAGGGCAAGCCCCCCCAGCACCGAAATTTCACTCATAATCTTTTTTGCTGCAGGCACTATGCTCGAGGCAAGGGAGTATTTGTGCATTTCACTCGCTCCCTTGTGCTTGCCGCAACCCACGGCAAGCATCTTACACAGACCGGACTCTACGCTGGAACGAAAGGCAGTATGGGGCTTTACTCGATTTATGAGCATCAAATGATCCGCTTCCAGCACATCCCTGGCAAGAAATGCTTCGGCACCGGATTCGGTTTTCCCCAGGGATTGGACCTCCATGCTCGAGACCACGGGGGCACCCACACTTTGTTCGGTCACGCCGAGTCCATTCAAGACCTCTCTCTGTCCCTGGGCAGTGGCCCCTCCGTGCGATCCCATCGCAGGAAAGATAAAGGGATGCAGGCCCAAGGCTCGAAGATTCTCTACAACCGTGGACACGAGCAAAGCGAGGTCGCAAATACCCCGTGAGCCCACAGCAACAGCAACCCTCTCTCCGGGATGAATCCGGTCCTGGAGAGACTTTTTCCTATCCCGAAACTCCTTGTCGATAGCTGCTGCGGCATCCTTGACCGCAGTCGTATCAAATTGTTGATGTACTTCATACATCTCGGGGAATTCACGTGTCATGCCACTCTTCCTCTCCAAGACCGATTTGTTTCCTTCATATTCTCCCCAGGATTCCCTGAAGAGTCGCCCGGGAATTCCATATTATTCAGGAAATTGACAAGCACTGAGCACTTCTTGAATGGCGCTATCGCTTAATTTCACATAATCATTATCCATAACTTCATCCAACATGGACTGGCTCCAGACGTCGTAGCCCGGATTTTCCTCAAAAATCCAGGTTTCATATGCAGGTTCTATGACCACCTCAGGATCAAACAGCCACCCTATATCAAACACCACTTCCGGTCTCCTGCTCATAAAAACCAGTTTGCCCCGATAGTTTTTACCGTCTGCCATATAGACATTGGGGCAGGTATAATCAATCCTGATATTTTCTCGATACAGGGCCGCCTCTGCAAATTTTTGAATAATATCGGGATGTACACTGGTTCGAACGTTTATGTGCATGTGGTTCGTTGTGGGCATAACCGGAAATTCCAACCCCTTCAGAAAATGACCTGATTTGAAATAGTCTTCAAGCTTTTTCCCTTCTTTGGATCCCACTTCAGAAAAAGGGAATTGCCGACAGAATTGATTGATATACCAACGGTTCCAGACCAACAGATTGCAACCGGATTCTCCACTTTCAATCGGTCTCAGGCCAGCTTCACTGTTGAAAAACCACTGATAATCAAAATGAGGTTTTCCTTTCGGCTCAACGCCATGAAGACTTCCCATCCCTTTCTTGGGAGCCATATGATCAATCTTCCTGACTGAGGGCCAGCCCATACGCGCAAAGTATTCTTTCATCAAGTTCTCCAGCGAATCTGGATGAACCGAAGTTTCCACATAGGAATGTATATGGCAGCCTGTCGGATCAGGATCCTGCAGAGCGGAACAAAGCCTTCTCCAATGGTCGGAATCGGCAAAATACCATTTGACTTCTTCAATGATTTCTTTTTTTTCCATTTTTTACCTCCAGAAGATTTTGAATCATCTATTTTTGGTCATAAGATCCTGGTTTAACAGGAGGACTGAAGACACTGATCAGAACGAGCGGCTCATTTCCGGTATTCTTGACGCCATGCTCAACCCCTGGTTCAGTAAAAACCGTCACGCCAGGTTTCAGGGTATGGGTCTGATCTCCGACAACGGTCTTTCCTGTGCCTGAAATCACATATATAATCTCTTCTTGATGATCATGCTTATGGGTACCCGGATCACTGCCGGGACTGAAGGTGACCAACCCAAAGATCATGTTTTGGCTCCGGCCCTGTTCAGGACCGACCAGGACTTTCCACAGGCGTCCCGGCAGGTCCAAACCCTCTACTTCCTGTTCATTTATGTAATACATCGATACGCCCCCCAAAGAAATAAATTGCAAAGACCACAAAAATTCATCACGACAATCAGTCGATTAACCCAGGTATGAATAAAGTCAATGAAGGAAAGAGATTGATGACCACTAAAAGTCCAATCATGGTAATAATGATAGGAATCACATTGACTATTGTTTTTTCAACGGGAATGTCAGCCACTGCTGATGCCACGAACAAACAGTATCCGACCGGCGGCGTCAAAAGGCCGATGGACATATTCATAATAAAAATCATGGCCATATGCAACGGATCTATGCCCAGGGCCTGCGTCAGGGGCAGGAGGACTGGAACAACGATGACAGTGGCCACGAGGATATCAATAACCAATCCTGTAATCAAAAGAATAATATTTAATATCAACAAAATGACATATGTATTTTCAGAAATGCCCAACATAAAATTCTTGAACAATTCAGGGAGCCCCGCATTGACCGCTATATAAGTGAATACTGTGGCACTGGCTATAATGATCACCAACTTAGCGGTGGTTTTCACAGAATTTAACAATATTTCAGGCAGTTGCGACCAGGTAAGCTCTTTGTATACATACTTGGCCACTATTAAGGCATAAACTACACCGATGGTTGCGGATTCAGTCGGCGTAAAAATGCCGCTGACGATTCCTCCGACAATAATCAACGGGGTGAGAATAGCAAGGATTGAACGTTTGAAATGATATACCACAGTTGGAAAGGAAAATTTGGAAGTCACAGCAGGGCCGTAGCCTCTTCTTTTACTGATGAAATAGCAGAGCACCATCAAACCGAGACCGATTAGTATACCCGGGATATACCCTGCTAAAAACAGATCCAGTACGGACAGGCCCGAGACCATGGCATAGACAACCATAGGAATTGACGGAGGGATGATATTTCCCAGCGGACCGGCGGTGCCCACCACAGCGGCGGAAAAAGCACGAGGATAGTTGTCTTTTTCCATAGGAGGGACCAAGGCTGAACCGACTGCTGCTGTATCGGCAACGGCAGACCCCGATATCCCCCCCATAATCATGCCCACCAATACGGCAACCATGGAAAGGCCGCCCTTGAAGTGCCCAATGATCGAATTACAAAAATCGACGGCCCGTTGGGATATGCCGCCAATACACATGACTTCTCCAACCAGCACAAATCCCGGAATCGCCAGGAGGGTGAAGGAATCCATGCCGATAAACAGTTGGTGTGCAATGATCTGGAAAGGAAAGTCTCCAAAGTAACAGGCCAGGACCGCTGCCACTCCAAAAGAGAAAAAAAGGGGCAGCCCCATCACTGTGAGAAACAAGAAGACTGCAAAAATATACACCATGAACATAACTATTTCCCTTGATTCGTATCCGATTTAAATCTATCCCTAAGAATATCAATGGTATTTTCAAGGGTATAAAGAAAGATCAAAGCGCCTCCAACTGGAATAGCAAGATATATCCAGCCCATGGCAATATCCAAAGCAGGAGACTTCTCTTCCATGAAAAAGGAAAGAATAGACCAGCCCTGACGGATCAAAACGATACAAAACAAGAGCATAATCACACCCAAAACGGTAAACCAGGCCAGCCGCAGTTTACCAGGCAAGTGCTCCGCGATGAATGTGATTTGTATATGGCTTTGCTCCCGGGTCACCAGAGCAGCACTGAGCATGACCATCCAGATAAAGAGAAATCGGCTAATCTCCATGGACCAGCTGGGGGGATTGTGCAGAACATAGCGCATAAATACCGTATAAAAGAGTATAAGAACGATGACACTCAAGATACTGCAGGAAAGGATCTTCAGTATGCGCTCTATGATATTCAGTGTGTGTCTTATCATCGGCGACCTCAAGAGAGTCCCAGGGCAAGGGATCCCTTGCCCTGGGACAAGCTTCTGCTCTTGGCATTACTGCTCAGACCGATACTCTTGGATAAAATCCATAGCCTTGTCCATAAAATCAGAACCGATCTTGGGCCTGAATTCTTCATATATGGGTCGCGTCCTGTCCCGGAAGGCCTGAAAGGCTTCTTCACTCAGGGAATTGACCTCAACACCCTTCTCCTGCAGCAACTCTTTCGATTTGTCATCGAAAGACTCCTGCTGCTTCCGGGACCACAACAGGCTCTCGGCTGCGGTATTTTTGATCATTTCCTGCTCTTCCGAGGAAAAACCGTCATACACCTTTTTGCTCATGATCAAGGGAGCTGACTCATAGTAATGCTTGGTCCTGGTGGCATAATCTGACATCTCGTACAGTTTCAAGTGGTAGCCCAAACCGTATGTCGTGGAAATGCCATCCACGGTTCCCTGCCTCATGCCCATCAAGGCCTCGCTCCAGGCAAGAGGTGTGGGGACCCCGCCCATTTCCCTGATGATGGACATATCGAGCTTGGTTTCAACCGTGCGGATCTTCAGTCCCTTGAGATCCTCAGGCTGTTCTATGGGACGGGCGTTGTTCCAGATGCCCCGAAAGGACCAGGTGGCCCATCCCAGTCCGACCAGATCCTTCTCTTCCAGCATGGCAAAGAGCTTCTGCCCCATTGGGCCGTCCAGAAAGGCATTGGCTTCATCGTGGTTATTGAAAAGATACGGCAAAGCCACCATAAAAAATTCCGGCACCACATGAGAAAGAACGGACCCGCTCACAACTGCCGTGTCTAAAGTTGCCATCCGACAGGAAGAGATCATTTCTTTATCCCCTCCCATGACTCCGCGATCCAATATCTTGACCTGAAGCTGGCCGTCGGATCGCTCATCCAGCAATTCCTGCCACTTGACCAATGCCTGATGGATGTTTGTTTCCGGAAGAGCCACAGTGGCCACCTTGATCTTCTTGGCTGCCTGGGCCGCAGTAACCGAAAAAACCAAGACAAAGACTCCAACCCAAATGATCCAGCAAAATTTTCGCCATTCATTTCCCCTGTACATAACAACCTCCTTGGTTAAGGGATTTAACGGGAGAGGCAATAATTTGCCTCGGATACCTTTGGTTTATGGATAATTTTTTACAAGATTGTTAACAATCTATATGACTCAAAACCCTTTGTCAATTTCG
>JAIPER010000164.1 GCA_021737115.1 Desulfohalobiaceae bacterium | reverse complement strand
ACGGCTTCAAACCATAAGACTGCAGAAGATTTTCATTCATGCAACATCAAAGGTTGCAGCAGAGACTAAGAGTCCGGAGGGGGCAGGGATCCCCCGTGAGCGAGCCTTAGAAAACCGAGAGCCGGAAGCGTTTAAGCGCAAGAGAGCCCTGTGACCGGTTCGAACTATTCCGCTTTCTTACATGAAGTTTCATATGAGATTTGCCAGAGGCAGGGATGACGCTCGAAACCTGAAGGCACAGATAACTCACAATAAAGTTCCCAAAATTTCTTACAAACTTTAACTTACAGCAAAGGACTCTGTATTTACTCATTTTCTCTATGGAACTCTTCTACTCCGACCTGCATATCCATTCCCGGTTTTCCCGGGCGACCAGCAAGAGTCTGACCCTGCGCAACCTGGCTGCCTGGGGCGCTTTAAAGGGCCTGCATGTGCTTGGCACCGGGGATTTCACCCATCCCGGCTGGCTGCAGGAGATTGAAGAGAATCTGATCCAGGAAGAAAGCGGTCTGCTGCGGCTCAGGGAGACCGAGGGGCTGGACAGGGAAATTCCCTGGATGCGGGGGGAGACCATAGCGGGCAAGACCAGGTTCATGCTCTGCACGGAAATCAGCTCCATCTACAAGAGCCGGGGCGCGGTCAGAAAAATCCACAACCTGGTCTTCATGCCGAACCTGGAAAAAGCCAAACATTTCAGCCAGCGTCTGGCTCAGGTGGGCAACATCGAGTCCGACGGCAGACCGATCCTCGGCCTTGATGCCAGGGACCTCCTGGAAATGGTCCTGGAGTGCGATCCCCTGGCCTTCCTGGTCCCGGCCCATATCTGGACCCCGTGGTTTTCGCTCTTTGGTTCCAAATCCGGATTCGACCGGATCGAAGACTGTTTTGGCGATCTGAGCAAACATATCTTCGCCCTGGAAACCGGATTGTCTTCCGATCCGGAAATGAACTGGCTCTGGAGCCGACTGGACCGCTACACCCTGATTTCCAACTCCGATGCCCATTCCGGTGAGAAGCTGGCCCGGGAGGCCAACATTTTTTCCGGAGAACCGGCTTACGAAGCGATCCTGCGGGCCATGAAGCATCAAGGACTGGGCAGCAAGTTCCTGGGCACGATTGAATTTTTTCCTGAAGAGGGCAAATATCATCTGGACGGGCAACGCAAATGCGGTGTGGTCTTGGACCCTAAAGAGGCAATCCAGCCCGGACGACTCTGCCCGCAGTGCAACAAGCCCTTGACTCAGGGCGTCTTGAACAGGATCGTGGCCCTGGCGGACCGGACTCAGCCCCTGAAACCGCAGCAGAGTCCTGATTTTATTTCCCTGATCCCCCTGCAGGAGGTTCTGTCCGAGATTTTAGGGGTCGGGCCAAAAACCAAGACCGTGACCAACACCTATAAACAGCTTCTCCTTCGCTTCGGATCCGAGCTTCGGGTCCTGCAAAACATCCCTCTCGACGACCTCAAGTCCTTCCATCCGCTCCTGGCCGAGGGGATTGCCAGGATGCGACGGAAAGATGTTTACAAAGAACCGGGATTCGACGGACAATTCGGCCGGATCTCGGTCTTCAGCCCCAGGGAGAGGGAAAAATTCAGCCGGGGCAGGAAGCCGGCAGCCGGCCGGAAGAAGAAAACACCCCAAACGACCCGGCAGGAAGAACTTCCGGCTGCCGTTTCCTTGCCGTTCTCAGATCAAATCGCCCCGGATCCGAGCCTGAACACGGAGCAGCAAACAGCCGTGAAAGCCGGCCGAGACCCCCTCCTGGTCCTGGCCGGTCCCGGGACCGGAAAGACCAGGACCCTGCTGGGACGGGTGGAACGGCTCATCAGCCAGGGCTGCAACCCCAGGCAGATCCTGATCCTGACCTTCACCCGGGCCGCGGCCAAAGAGGTCAAGGAACGGCTGGCCGAACTCTTCGGCCCCGAACAGGGACTTCCGCTCGTGGACACCCTGCACGCCCTAGCCTTTGAAACCTGGCAGCAGACCTACAACCAGAGCCCGACCCTGTTGACCGAAGAAGAGGGGTTACAGATCTTCGCTCAGGCCAACAGCCAACTCCCGGCCAAAGAAGCCAGGCAGGCCAAGGAACAGCTCAATCTGGCCAGGGAGAAACGTCACATCCCGGATGAATTGGCCGCAGCGGCCCGGAATTTTTCCGAACAGAAAGATTCCTGGAACCTGGTTGACTACTCGGATCTTCTGGAGAGCTGGCTGGAGCTGATAGAAAGCGGGGCTTACAGCAACCCTTTCAACCATGTCCTGGTGGACGAAGTCCAGGATCTCTCCCCTCTGCAGATCGAGCTGGTCACCAGACTGCTTTCGGAAAACGGGACCGGTTTTTTCGCCATCGGGGACCCCAGGCAATCCATCTACTCCTTCCGGGGGGCGGTGGGGGATTGCACTGAAACCTTTCGAGAGACCTGGCCCGGGCTCCAGGTCGTCGGCCTGAAGGAAAACTACCGTTCAAAGCAGAACCTCCTGGATTTTGCCGGTTCCCTTTTCCCGGAAAGCCGGAATCTCCTGGCCAGGATCCCTGGAAAAGGGGACCTTGTCTTGTATCAGGCCCAGAATTTCAGGCAGGAGGCCCTGTGGATCGGCAGGCAGATCAAAGGGCTTTTGGGCAGCACCTCTCATTCCGAATCCGACCGGGGCCTTGAAGGCGGTCTCACACCCGGGGATATCGGCATCCTGGTCAGGTTCAAGGCCCTTATTCCGCCCTTGGAACAGAGCCTGAAGAGACTGGGTCTGCCCTGCACCGTGCCTGAGGCCGTTCCCTTCTGGGAGGACCCTCGCATCAAGCACATACTGCAGGCAGCAGCCGAATTTCTGGGTATCTCATTCTCCGGCCGGGACGACACGGACTCTCTGAACTGCCCCGATCATATTCTGGCTGAAGGGCCGAACGGTGTGGCCGCCTATTTCGAAGACGTCTCCCCTTTTGACCGTATTTTCTGGAAAAGCCAGTCCTTTCAGGACCTGAAAAAGGCCTATCAGGAACAAGGAGGCTGGGCAAATCTGATCAGCTGGATCAGGTTGGAAAGCGATCTGTACCTGGTCAGGCAAAAGGCCCAGAAGATCCGTCTCCTGACCCTGCACGCCTCCAAGGGACTCGAATTTGAGGCCGTGTTCATTCCGGCCCTGGAACAGGGCATCCTCCCCTTTGCCGGGAAGGGTTTTCTGGCCGGCCGTCCAGGAACCGACGCCGATAGACCCACGGAATCCGAAGAAAAACGGTTGTTCTATGTCGGACTGACCAGGGCCAGATCCCGCCTTTTTTTAAGCCGGGCCGATCATAGAAAGATATACAACCGGAATTACCATCTCCAGGCCAGCCCGTTTCTCGACCTCCTGCCCCTGGCCGAAGTCCGCCGGGTGAAAAGCGTCGCCCACAGCATCAAAAAAGAAAAACAGCTCCCGTTGTTCAGATCCGACTCATAACCCACTAAAAGAAATAATTTTTCATATCCGCTTGACTTTTTAGCATTCTGGATTAGGACTGAGAACAGTTATTTTATTTTTTTGGTGGAGATCCATGTACTATTTTCGAAAACTTGAAAACAAAGCCGCTCAGTTGATGAGCCTTTTCAACAAGAAAGAGAACTGGCTTATTATTTTGACCGGCGACCCGGACGCTCTGGCCTCGGCTATGGCCTTGAAACGGATACTGGCCAGACGGGTCAACACAGTGGGCATCGCCATGGTCAACCAGATATCCAGACCGGACAATCTGGCCATGGTCCGCTATCTCCATATTCCGATCAAGCAGCTCACGCCGCCTTTGGCCGCTCAATACGACAAGTTCGCCCTGGTGGATTCCCAGCCCCATCACAACCCGGCCTTCTCCAAGTTCGATTTCTCGATTATATTCGATCATCATCCCCTCGATCCCAAAAAAGAAACCGCGACAGCGCCCTTCACCGAGATCCAACCGGCTTACGGGGCCAACAGCACGCTTTTGACCGAATACCTCTACAATCTGAAGATCAGACCCGGCAAACTCCTGTCGACCGCGCTCCTTTACGGGATCAAGACCGACACCCACAGTTTCGAGCTCAACTTCCACGACGCAGACATTCGGGCCTTTCGCTATCTGAGCAAATACGCCGACCATACCCTGCTTCGCAAAATCGTGCGCAGTGAATTCAGAGTGGAGTGGCTCAGTTACTTTTCCTATGCCTTTCGAAAAATGCGCCTGATCGGAGACGGTCTGACCGTGTTCATGGGCCAGGTCGACTCCACCGACATCCTGGTCATCCTTGCCGATTTCTTCCTGCGTGTCCACGACGTCTCCTGGAACATCGTCAGCGGTATCTGGAACGACAAACTGGTCATCATTTTCAGGGGAGACGGCATCAAGGTGGACATCGGCAAACTGGCCGGGACCCTCTTCGGCGACCTGGGTTCCGCCGGAGGAAAAAAGGCCATGGGCAGAGCGGAAATTCCCCTTGACAACCTGCACGACGAACATCCCCAGCAGATCATCTGGGAGCGGCTGCAAGGCAGCAAACTGGGGGCCAAAAGCGGTGACAAACATCTTGCGCAGGAAGAAGCCCCGGAGGAAGAGTTCTCCGAAACCGAGACCAAAGCCTGACCCGGATAAACCGGAACTCGGAACACGGAGTGCAAGATGCTGAAAAAAGAATAAAAGAGTCAGACTCCGCATAAAATTTTCTTGTTTTTATGACCATGATTCAAGGATAAGGCATTGATGTCTATCAAAGAACGCTTCAACTGGACCCGGGAACCCCTCTTTCTCATCGACGGGACCTCGTTTCTCTACCGGGCCTTCTACGCCTACCCGGATCTGACCAGATCCGACGGGTTCCCCACCAATGCCATGTACATCATGTTCCGCATCCTGCTGAAGATCATCAGGGAGGAACAGCCCCGCTACTGCTGTTTCTTCCTGGACGGGAAAGGGCCGACCTTCCGGACGGAAATTATGGAGTCCTACAAGGCCCAACGCCTGAAAATGCCGGAGCCGCTGACCAGGCAGATCCCCCCTCTGCTCGAGGGAGTCAAGCGTCTGGGCCTGCCGCAGACAGTAGGACAGGACGGGGAGGCGGACGACTACATCGCCAGTTACGCAACGAGCTTCAAGTCACAAAGACCGGTGGTCATCCTGGGCTCGGACAAAGACCTCCTGCAGTGCCTGGATGAGGAGGTCGTCATCTGGGATCCGGGCACGCGCCGGGAAAAAGTCGTTACCCTGGCCGATTTTACCAAAACCGAAGGGCTGAACCCGGAGCAATGGCCTGACTTTCAGGCCCTGACCGGGGACAAGAGCGACAACATTCCCGGTGTGCCGGGCATCGGACCCAAAACGGCCAAAAAACTCCTGCAGCGCTATCCTTCTCTCGAGGCACTCCGGGACAACTTCGACCGTTTGACTCGGAAAGAACAGGAAAAACTCCAGGGCCACGTAGAGGACATCTTCGTCTACCGCAGACTGACCAGACTGAGAACCGATCTGGCCGATTCGATCTCTTTGGAAGACTTTGCCTGTTGTCGACCCGATTTTTCCGAATTAAACGATTTTTTTCAGGAATACGAATTCAAGTCTCTGACCCGGGAACTCGAACCCTTTGCAGATGTCCCTCCTGCGGACAGGCCTCCCCAAGACCCTGTTCCGGCTGAACCGGTTCTGCGCAAAAAAGGCGGAAAACTGCCCGACCTGACCGGACAGAGAGTCGGGATCAGACACGATTCGCTCGCGAAACAGTGGTCTGTCGGCTGTGTGCAGGAAGAGACTCGGACCGATCTTCCCGCTGACCGCATCCTGGATTATGTCCGCAACGCTTCCGAGATCTTTGTCCCTTCCTTCAAGGAATTGCTTACGACCGATCCCGGCTGGGAAAACCTTCAGGACCGGATCTTCGACCTCAGCCTCATGGCCTACCTGATCAATCCCGAAGAGCGGGATTACGGCTGGAAAAGGATCCAAAAGGCCTATCTGCAGCAGACCGATGTCCATGAGGACAATCCCGGCCTGGCCGTGCTCGAAATAGGCCTTTACCTGCAGAACCAGATCCAAAACGCGGGCTTGTCCGACCTGCTCAGATCCATCGAGACCCCTCTGATCCCGGTGCTGGTGAAAATGGAACAAACAGGCCTGGGGATCGATTCAGAGGCCTTTGAAGGGTTTCTCGCGGAAGTGGAAAACAGGCTTCTCGAACTGACCGAAACAATATACAGGCAGGCCGGTCAGGAATTCAACCTCAGATCCCCCCAGCAGCTTGCGGAAGTTCTCTTTATCAAACTCGGGCTTCAATCCAGACGCAAGACCCCGGGCGGACTGCCCTCCACCGCAGTGCCGGTCCTGGAGAGCCTGTGCGGCGAACATCCTGTTATCGAGAATATTTTAGAATTCAGGTCCCTTGAAAAGCTCCGCTCCACTTACCTCGACCCGCTGCCCAGGCAGATCGGGCCCGACGGGCGACTGCACACCACCTTCAACAATCTGGGGACCGCCACCGGGAGGCTGTCCAGCAGCAGGCCCAACCTCCAGAACATCCCTATTCGGGGGGAGTTCGGCTACAGAATGCGCTCCTGTTTTGTGGCCGGCAAGGGCTATAGCCTGGTGGCCGCGGATTATTCACAGATTGAGCTCAGGCTCCTGGCCCACCTGTCCCGGGACGAGAACCTGCTTATGGCCTTTTCCAGGTCCGAGGACATCCACGCCCGCACCGCAGGGCTAATTTTTGACAAGGATCCGCAGAGCATCACCCCGGACGAGAGACGCAAGGCCAAGACCATCAACTTCGGTCTGCTCTACGGCATGGGGCCGGTGCACCTGGGCCGGGAACTGGGTCTCTCCGTCAGAGAAGCCAAAAAATTCATCGAGATCTACTTCGAGCGTCTGCAAAAGGTCAGGGACTTTTACCGGGAGACTGAGCAGCGGGCCAGGGAACAGGGGTTCGTCTGCACCCTGGCCGGCCGGAGGAGAGTCCTCAAGGACCTGAACTCCAGAAACGAAAACCTGGCCGCCCAGGCCAGACGGATGGCCATCAATACCGTGGTCCAGGGCAGCGCGGCGGATATCATCAAAATGGCCATGAACCGGGTGGATCGGGATCCGGAACTTTGCAGCTCAGGGGCCAGGCTCGTGCTTCAGGTCCACGACGAACTCCTTCTGGAAGCGCCCGCACACGGGGCCGCTGCAGCCGGACAGAGAATCGCGGCCATCATGTCCTCGGTCACCGAGCTGAGCGTGCCCCTGGAGGTCGACTGGGGAACCGGTTCGAGCTGGGCAGAAGCGCACTGAATCCCAAAACCGGACAGACCGGTTTCGGGGTATCGACCAATTATCCAAAAAGCGCATTTTGCAAGTAATTCACAATAAAGTGTCCAAAAATTCATACAAAATTCAGCTCAATGAAAAGAGCTCTGAATTTCTATAAGGAGGAGCATATGGGCGACGAACAAAAACCATTCGGGACTGAGCAGCAGCCCGGAGAAGAGCCTTCCAAGACAGAACACAAAGAGGCCAAGGAGGCCTATCAGGCCGCCTCAGCCGAGAAAAAGAAAAAGTCCCCGCTGCCCAAAGTGGATTTCAACACTTTTGTGCTTTCCCTCAGCTCCTCGGTCATGGTCCATTTAGGGGAGGTCAACGATCCAGGCACAGGGGAATCGGGTCAGGACCTGGACATGGCCAGACACACCATCGACATGCTGGACATGCTGGAAAAAAAGACAAAGGGGAACCTCGATCCAGATGAAGAGCGACTCTTGAAAAACGTTCTCTTTGAAATGCGCATGAAGTTCATCCAAAAGACAAAATAGCATTCATGCGG
>JAIPER010000163.1 GCA_021737115.1 Desulfohalobiaceae bacterium | reverse complement strand
AAACTAATTGCACTTGGTTGATAGATAAGAGGCAACAAGGGCAGCAAGAACCAAGAAAATTTTCGATTTTGATCCAAAATCGTTACCAGAAAGACTTATTCTTCATTATCAAAACTGACTTTTCAACACCTTTTTTAAGAAAAAGTTTTTGGATTTATGACAGATAGCCAGGTCTTATTCTTTGTCTTAACAATCCAAAATCCAAAATCTAAAATTTTATAGAATTTGTTTGAAAATTATGACTCAATCCGGGGTTAGCCGTCAAGTGAGGGCCCGGACCAGGTCTTTGCCTGACTGGTAGGCTTCCTTCAGGTATTCCGGGTGGGCGAGGACATCCCCTTCGAGATCCAGGCCCCGGTAGAAGAGTGTCCCCCAAAGTTCGGCGTCAAAGGTATCGAAAAAATACTTCATACTGAGGCTGACCCCGTCAAAGAGTTTTTTCCCTTTCGATGCCCCGACCGAGATGAAGAGGCCCTTTCGTACCGGGGGGCGTTCAGCGCGGGCCGCTTCTTCGAGCCAGTACTTTTTCACCCAGAGGGACTGGCAGCGGTCCATGAGGATTTTGGTGTGACTGCTGACGGTATAGAAAAAAATGGGCGAGGCCAGGATCAGCCCCCGGCAGGACAACAACTGGTCGTAGACATTTTGAAAATCGTCCTTGATGACGCACCGGCCGTCCTTTTTGCACCCGTAGATTTCAAGGCAGGGCGACATCTTAAGGTCCCGGAGCACGACTTCCACGACCCGGGCTCCCGACTCTCTGGCTCCGGCTACGGCTTTCTGCAACAGCCGGGCAGTGTTGCCCTTTCTGCGGGGGCTGCCGTAAATTGCCAGTATTTTCGTCATGACCAGCTTCCTCCCTGCGTCCTTGGTCCTCTGCCCGCCAAGGGTTTAAGTATCTGAAATCAGAGGTTAAAGGCGATATCGTGTTTTTTCAGCAGCTCATACAGTCTGGCTCTGGAAAGACCAGAGATGTTGCAGGCCTCCTGGACATTGTTGTCCGAACGTTCTATCAAAAGCTGGAGGTAGGTCTTTTCCATGTCGGAAATGGTTTTATCCCGGACCAATTTCAGAGGAGGAAGGTAGTCCGGATCGTTATTCTCCAGGGCAGAGCAGGGATAAGTGGGTGCCGGTTGGGCAGGGGGCGGGTTGTTTTCTCTTTTCCCGGACCTGATGTTGGCCTTGACTACCTCGGCCCTGATGTCGGTGGGCAGATGTTGGGGCAAAAGGGTTGATTCGAAGTGGCCGTTTTTCACGGTAACGTCCATGACGTTGATCAACTCCCGGACATTGCCCGGCCATGGATATTTATAGAGGAGTCTTTTGAGTTCAATGGACAGCGTTTTCTCCGGAAAACCGTATTCCTTGCAGGATTTGGACATGAAATATTCCGCCAGGAGTTCAATGTCCTCATCCCGTTCCCGAAGAGAGGGCAGGTGGATGGTGAAGGCGCAGATCCGGTAATACAGATCCTTACGGAACTGGGATTGATCCACCATCCTTTTCAAGTCCTTGTTTGTGGCCGCGACCAACCGAAAGTCACTGAATTGTTCCTGGTCTCCACCAAGCGGAAGGAAGGATTTCTCCTGCAATACACGCAAGAGAAGCTTTTGCAGAGAGAGGTCCAGATCTCCGATTTCATCCAAAAACAGGGTGCCTTTATCAGCCAGTTTGATCAGGCCGGTTCTTTTCTGTTGTGCCCCGGTGTAGGCCCCTTTGCTGTGCCCGAGGAGGGTGCTTTCGGCAAGGTGTTCATGGAGGCTGGCACAGTCGACAACCACGAAGTCGTGTCCCGCTTGGGCGCTGTTCTGATGCAGGGTCCTGGCAAACAGCTCTTTGCCGGTCCCGGTCTCTCCAGTGAGGAGAACGCTGATTTTGCTTTGGCAGATTTTTTCAACATGCTTCAGACTGGCCTTGATTCTGGGGCTCATACCAATGATCCCCTGGGACTGAAGCAGGTTCAGTTCCAGGTTTCCCTTTTCATGTTCCCGGTAGCGAAGGGCCCGTTTCAAAATAAGTTTGATGGTCTGGAGGGTGATCGGTTTTTCAAGGTAATCCCAGGCGCCGTGTTCAATAGCCGCGGCTGCTTCGTCAGGATCGCCATGGGCAGTGATGATGATCACTTGTGGATAGGGTGGGGTGTTCTTGAATTGTTTGATTTCCTTTAGACCGTTACCATCGGGAAGAAAGATGTCCAGGAGAATAATGTCATAGGTTTTCCGAAAGGCGAGTTCTTTCCCTTTGGCGATGGAAGGAACGGCCCGGCATGTATAGCCAATGTGGGTCAAAATACCCCGGACAAGGTCTCGAAAGACGGGATCGTCGTCGATTAAAAGAATATTAGCCATAAACGCACGGGGTTTCTGCTACGCGGAATCTGTTTGTCAATCCGGCGGCATTGAACGAGTTTATTCAATAAATTTAACAAGGTAATCAGGAAATGGCAAGGGAAAAAAGAATACTCGCAACCCCGGGAAATTTGGGGGGTTGTGTCTCTCCCGGTTCTGTTTTGGCAGTTTTTTTTTGAAGTCTTTTCCACTCGTTTTGCTTCCTACTGGCTTTTGTATTAGATTTTTATCCCGGGTTCAAGTCCCGGGTATGAATCTGAGAATCGAGTTTTTCAGATCAGAGACAAACTATCAGTAGTTTCAGACAAAAGTATTAAATCTGTTCAAAATCCGATCTCTGGGGTGCCTTTCTCTTTTCACTTGTCCGACTCTGTGCTATGAACATTTCCTGACGGTTCGTGGGCGCTTCCTTGCCCCTTTTTCGTCTACGGATTCGATCCTGTAATTTTAGTTCACTGCAGTTGGCATTGTACCCAAAACCAAGGCGCATCAATCATTGTGTTCATGTTGAAAGATAATTTGGTCAATCCCGAAGAACACAGGCTTGTCAGCAAGCCGCTGTTCCTCAGGGAATTTGGCGAACAGAGCCGAGGTAATGGCTTCTGGTCGCAATTCACCTTCTCGCTCAGATGGAAGGTGGCCTTGTCCTTTTCCGTCCTTTTGCTCATTGTCACGGCTCTCCTCTTTCTGGCCTTTTTGCGTTACGAGAAGATCTTCCTGATCCAAGAAAGCCGGAAGAGGGCACAATCGATGGCCCGAAACATGGTGATCAACGCGAGGGATCCGCTCTTATCCAAGGACGATCTGCGCTTTGGCCCGGTGATCGAATCGGTGAGCCAGGACGAGGGAGTCAGGTTCGCCTATCTTATGAATCATCAAGGGGAAGTGCTCTACCATTCAGACCCGGAGCGCACCGGGGAGGTTATGATCCAGGGAGCCTTGCCGCCGGAAAATGGGATTATCCAGGCCTCTGCGCCGATCCAGGTGGAGGACGTTCTGGTCGGTACGGCCGTCGTTGGCTTGGGCATGGAGCACATCGACCAAGCGATGCTGCAGACAGCCACCGGTTTGCTTCTTCCTCTCGGGCTTGGAGCAGGTGCCGGTGTTCTGGGGATTATCCTCCTGGCCGGCCTGCACGTCAATCGGATCAAAAGACTGGAGGGAGCAGTCCAGGCTTTGGGTGCGGGGGAAGAACTGGTCCAGGTAGAGGACAACGGTATAGATGAAGTCGGCCGGTTGTCGAAGCACTTCAATGACATGGTTTGCCAGCTCAAGACGGCCCGGGAACAGAACGAAAGAAACCTCAGGGAGACCATTCGGGCCCTGGCCACTGCTGTCGAGGCAAAAGACGCATATACACGCGGTCATTGCGAGAGGGTCGCCAGGATTTCTCTGGCCATCGGGAAAAGGGTCCAGCCGGAAAAAATGGACTGGTCTGAACTGGAGTTGTCCGGGATCCTCCACGATGTGGGAAAGATCGGGGTCAGGGCAGGAATTCTCGGAAAGATAGGCCCGCTGACCCAGGAAGAATATGAAGGGATGCAACATCATCCGGATATCGGGGCCATGATTCTCAGCCCGATTTCATCGCTGGGGACGGTGGGGCTGTATGTCCGGCATCACCATGAGAATTTCGATGGTTCAGGCTATCCAGCCGGGCTCAAGGAAGATGAAATTCCGATGGCTTCACGGATAATTCGTCTGGTTGACTCCTTTGATGCCATGACCACCAATCGCCCTTACAGACATGCATTGCCAAAGGAAGAGGCCTTTGAAAGGATCAGTGAAGGACGGGGTCGACAGTTCGATCCCGCCCTGGTGGATGTTTTTTTTCAGCTGGAAGCTGAAGGGCACATCGAGAATATTTTCGAGGAGGTAAAGCTATCCGACGCTGTATAAGCATGAGTTTTTTCTGGTCTCTTATCCTGATGGCGATTTCCGGATGTGCGCTTTTGGATATCGATAAGGCCGCCTCCCCCAAACAAAGAGCGCCCGGAGTTTCTCAGGACGGGGGCCTGGTTCAGGCGCCAGTTCCCTTCGGTCCCGGGAAAATGGGAAGCCGTCCGGAAGAGGCTCTCAGTGAGTCTGATAAAGAAAAGAACCAGCAGTGCCTAGAAATTATACGTTTATTCGAAGAAGGCGAGTATAAAGAGGTCGTGGATTTTGCCGATGAGCAGAATGTATCCGGCGGGGAGTGTTTCCGGAAAATCAAGAAGCAGATCGAGATTTCCCGGACAAAACTCGAAAAAGCTGATTCTTATGTGTTCAAGGCCAATTTTCAGAAAAAGGACGGAAAGTTGCTCCAAGCCAGGAAGAGCCTGAACAAGGCTCTGGAGATCTATCCCAAATACTATTGGGCTCAGAATTTACTCCAAAAGGTCAGGAAGGATATTCAGTCTGAAATAACGAGCCTGCGGGAGATGGCCGCAGACCTGGAGGCTGCGGGAAAACCGGAAGAGGCCCTGGCCATCATCCAAGAAGCGAGAAACCTCGCACCCGAAGACAAGTCTCTCCAGAAGGAGGCAACGCGACTGCGCGAGGCCGTGATTCGAGCGAAACAAAAAGAGGTTCTGCGAAAATACCTTCAGCAGCAGGCACCTGCTCTTGATACGGCCTGTTCCGAGGAGGCCCGAAAGATTCCGAGGCAGTATCCCGAGGCTCATTCGTCCGGGTCAGATGAAGAAGGACCGTCGGCTCGGTTTGGCGATCGTCGCCTGGCCTTAGTGCGGCAGGGACTTGCAAAGGCCAGGCAATCGGAACAGGACGAGGACCTGGTTGCTGCAACCGGACATACCTTCTGCCTTCTGCTTTTGGGTCTGTCATTGCATGAGGAACCTGTCCGGGAAGAAATCGTTGAATTCGCCAGGATCCTGGGAATGAAACAGTTTTCAACCGGTAATTTTTCAGTAGCCCGGGATTTGTGGCAGGGAGCCCTGAGGCTGGATCCGAGAAACTCCAGGCTCAGGAGGTATCTTGAAGAGGTGAACTCCGGTCTTGACAATCTGAAGAAGATAAAACAAGACGGCGAATCATTCCTGCCATGACAGGACCGAATTGCAGAGTCGGACCATACAGGGATGAGGCTGCTTTGGAGATTCGAGGACTTCCGATCCGGCCCGGAGATGCATTTTCTTTCACATATGTAGCAAATTTTTTCATCTCGGAATGAAGTAGATTTTCGCTTTTAGGCGCTTGCATTATTTTAGGTGCTTGACAGAAGCAGAAATTGTCTTTTAGCATACATCGATCACGAAGTAAGTTTTCCGGGGTGGCGTGCAGCCTGAGATGATACCCGTGGAACCTGATCCGGATAATGCCGGCGCAGGGAGAAACGATGCATCAGCGTTTAGAAGCGTAGGCCGTCTTTCCTGGGGACGGTCTTTTTTTTTATAGGCCACCGACTTGGTGACCCTGGCTCAGGCCTTTTTCGGTCCGGCCGGGGGACCGCTCCGGGAAATCCGGGAGACAGGGACACAAAGAGGAGCTGGGGCATGGGACTCAAGGACATCGGCGAGTTCGGGTTCATCAGCAGGATAAGTCCACAATGCCTGATTCGCAGGGACGGGGTTTACAAGGCCATTGGCGACGACTCCGCAGCCTTTTGGGCAGCGCAGGGGGAGCTGACGCTTTTGACCACCGATCTGCTGGTGGAGGGAGTCCATTTTTACCCCGGCGTCACAAGTGGCTTCAACCTCGGCCAGAAGGCCCTGGCCGTCAATCTGAGCGATATCGCGGCCATGGGCGGGACGGCCCGGGAAGCCTTCGTGAGCCTCGGCATCCCTGAAAGGTATTCCCTGGCCTATCTCGATGACCTCTACCGCGGTATGCAGCATCTGGCCCGGGAGTTTTCGGTGAACATCCTGGGCGGGGACACCACCGGCTCCAGGCAGGACCTGATCATCAATATCGCCCTGACCGGATCCGTGTCTGAAAACGAAATCCTCTGCCGGGACCGGGCCATCCCCGGGGACCTCATTTGCAGCACCGGCTGTCTGGGCGACAGCCGGGCCGGTCTGCACTTGATCCTTAAGTCCATCCCCAGGGATACTCCTGAGTTGGACAAGCTGTTTCAGGCCCATGTCCTGCCCCGTCCCTGCCTCCGGGAAGGCCGCTTCCTGGCTGCCGCCGGGGCAACTGCGGCCATCGATGTCAGCGACGGTCTGAGTTCGGATTTAAGCCATTTGCTCGCGTCAAGCGGCACCGGGGCCAGGATCAAGGCCGGGCAGCTGCCGATTTCCGCTGAGCTTGAGTCGTTTTGCGCCCGGTTCGGGTTTGATCCTGTGGAGTTCGCTCTGGCCGGGGGCGAGGATTACACCCTGCTCTTTACCGTCCGACCGGATGAGGCGGACCGGCTGGCGGACGGCTATCAGGAAGAGTTCGGCTCCGTCTTCCGGATCCTCGGAGAGATGACCGATACCGGCCGACTGGAGCTGGTGACTGCTTCGGAAAGCATCGTGCCCCTGGAGCCCGGGGGATGGAACCATTTTCAACAAGACGGAGCCTCATGAACCAGAGTCAGGAAAAACAAAGCAAAGCCCCCAATTACTACCGGACCTTGACCATCGCTGGTTCGGACAGCAGCGGCGGGGCCGGGATCCAGGCCGATCTGAAGACCTTTTCCGCCCTGGGCTGCTACGGGATGTCGGTCATCACCGCCTTGACCGCCCAGAACACGACCGGTGTCCGATCTATTCATCCGGTGCCCGCCTCTTTCGTCCGGGAACAGCTTCAAGCCGTGCTGGACGATCTGGGCACGGATGCGGTCAAGATCGGGATGCTCTTTTCCGCCGAGATCATCCGGGAGGTTGCCGGGGTCTTGCGAGAGTATGTCCTCGGGCGGATCGTTCTCGATCCGGTCATGGTGGCCCAGAGCGGGGACAAACTCCTTGAGGACCGGGCCGTGGAAGCCATCAAGTCAGAGCTCATGCCCCTGGCCTCTTTGGTGACCCCCAACCTGCCTGAGGCGGAAGTCCTCCTGGGCAGGAAAATCCAGGACCTTAAGGACATGCAGGCCGCGGCCAGGGATCTGGCTGTCTCTCATTGCCAGGCGGTGCTGATCAAGGGGGGGCACCTCAAGGAGAAGCAAAGCACGGATCTGCTCTACCTAAGGGATGAAGACCGGTTTGTGAAGCTGGAGTCGGATTTCATCCAGACCAAAAACAACCACGGCACCGGCTGCACCCTGTCTTCAGCTGTGGCCGCCTGCCTGGCCAGGGGGCTGGATCCGGAATCGGCCGTGCGCAGGGCAAAGGACTACATCAGTGAGGCTATCCGGGCCGGAGCCGGGTATAGGCTTGGTCGAGGGCACGGTCCGGTTCATCATTTCTTTGCCTTCTGGTCCTGAATCCCTGCCCCGGACTGTTCAGTTCGGGGCAGGGGTTCAGGACACGGTTAGTGCCTTACGCGTAATTCTGTGCCATGGAAAACAAGAAATTCTGTTAACCTAAACCATCGCGGTTTGGA
>JAIPER010000162.1 GCA_021737115.1 Desulfohalobiaceae bacterium | reverse complement strand
AAGTCGATCCCGGTCCGGTCATCGGAGGCTACCTGGGAAGCCTGCTCCTGGCCGCGGCCTATACCGCCATCGGACTGGGTCAGCAGATCGGTTCCCCGGGGATCGGGCTCGATAAAAGCAAACCGGCCAGGCTCGCCCTCATCGGTTCTTCGGATATGCTTTCCGATTCCGTGGTGGACAAGGCCGGGGAATCCATGAATTCGATCTTTCTCATGAATCTGTTGGACGAGTTGAACAATCGAACCGGGATGGCCAGGCTCAGGAGCAAGATGCAGCAATTCAACCCGATCCGCGAGACCAAAAGCGTCACAAGACTATGGATCAAGGCTGTGAATATCGCCGGCCTTCCTCTTCTGGTCCTTGTCTTCGGACTTCTGGTCTGGGGGGCCAGAAGCAGGAGGAAAAAACGGATCAGGATGATGTTTGCCCAATAGGCCTGGCATGTACCTCCATACAGAGAACTTTGCCGACTGCCGGTGCATGATCCCCCGGGATTTCAGGTGACTGTACGAGCGCTGCAACAGGAGAAGACTGAGGATGAAGCTCAAAAAAGAATACGCGATTATTGTCCTGGTCATCATCGGACTTTCGCTGTACATTTCATCCAGGACCAGCGACCGGATCAACTATGAGCTGCCGCAGCCAGAGCCGGTCAATACAAAAGAGGTGACCCGCATCAGCCTTGACAAGCAGGGCAAAGTCATCACCCTGGCCAGGGAAAACGGGCAGTGGACTGTCGGGCAAAAGGGATATCCGGCCAGAACCGGGAGCATCGAAAACCTGCTCGAAACCCTTGATCGCTTCCGGATCTCGGACCTGGTCTCCCGCTCGAAAAATTACGCACGCTACTCCCTGGACCAGGAATCGGCCATAGAGGTCAAGGCCAGGGCCGGCCGGGACCTGGTCCGCTCCTTTCGGGTGGGCAAACAGGCCTCCACCTACAGAAACAGTTATGTCAAATTGGCCGATGAGGATGTCCTGTCCCTGTATCTGGACAAAGGGCAGGAAAATGTCAAAACATATCGCGGAACTTCAAAAGAAAACAGGTTTCCCTTTGTTCTTTCCAGGCAGAAAGGCAAAGAGATCGTTGAGGCCCTGAACAGGCTCCTGAATCTGTAACCAGGAACCGTTTTCAACCCAAGGCCGGAGTCTGGTGGCTGAACACGGATAGCGGGATGAGACATGACCAATACGAAATTCAAAAGAGGACCCTACCCGGCAGCTTCGGAAACAGCCAGGGGCTTGCGGGCCGAGGCTGAATGTCCGCAATTGACTTCGGACTCTTATAAGCTGGCCTTTCAGGATCTGGAATTTCTCCTTCGCGATGAACTGCGGCCGACCAGGATGCATCTGGAGCTCCTCAAGCCGGAATTGATCCTGCAGGAGCACAACATCGAATCAACCATCGTCGTTTTCGGCAGCGCCCGGATCCCGGACCCCGCAACAGCCAGGAAAGAGCTGGAAAGGCTGCAGCAGGAACCGGAAAAAGAAAAGACAGGCCCAGCCGCAAGACAGCGGCTGGCCCGGGCCGAAAGCAGATTGGCCAGCAGCCGTTATTATGAGGAGGCCAGGAAGCTGGGGCGTCTGATATCCAGACAGATTCCGAATGAAACGAAAATGGTGGTCATCACCGGCGGAGGACCCGGGATCATGGAAGCGGCCAACAGAGGGGCCTGTGACGAAAACCAGGAGTCGATCGGTCTGAACATCGTCCTGCCCCGAGAACAGGCCCCCAACAGGTATATTACCCCTGAGCTCAGTTTTCAGTTCCATTACTTCGCGACCCGCAAGATGCATTTCATGATGCGGGCCAAAGGACTGGTCGCCTTTCCCGGCGGCTACGGGACTATGGAAGAGCTGTTTGAGACCCTGACCCTTCTGCAGACCAGGAAGATTCAATCCATCCCGGTCATCCTCTTTGGCCGGGAGTTCTGGAACAGGATCGTCAATTTCGAGGCCCTGGTGGAAGAGGGCATGATCGGGGAAGATGACCTGGAGCTCTTTCGCTATTGCGAGACAGCGGAACAGGCCTGGGAGATCCTGACCACATTCAACGGAAAAGCGTCGAATGGCAAACCAGGTACTCCGAACGTGGAGATCTGATGTCAGCCCTGCCTCTGGCAGGCCTGACATATAATTAATTAATATATAAGAATTTATTGGCCTGCAGTTTAACTCATCATGCTGAAGTCCGTCTTTGCCAGTTTGAGCGAGCCTTAGAAAACCGAGAGCCGGAAGCGTCTTAGCGAAAGAGAGCCCTGTGACCGGTTCGCTGTCTATAACCGGAGTCTCATACGAGATTTGCCGAGGCAAATCTGACGCCGGAATGACGGACAATACTCGATCCTTGGTCTGTCCCGGTCCGGCCTCTCAGTTCCGCTTGTTCTTCAAGGCAAGCACCCCCCGCTCGCTGGCCTGGACAAATTCTACCAGCTGCCTGACTTCCGGGTATTGCCCCAGCTCCAGGCTGACCTTTTCCAGGGCTTTGGTCCTGGTCATGTCTGAGCGCCAGATCATTTTAAAGGCGGATTTCAGGGCGGAGAGGGTCTGTTTGTCAATCCCTCTTCTCCTTAATCCGATCAGATTCAGGTTATGCAGCCAACCCCGCTCTCCGGCCACGAGCATGAAGGGAGGAACGTCCTGGGACACGCCGGTCATCCCTCCAATATAGGCGAACTCGCCGATACGGACGAACTGGTGGATAGCGCACAATCCGCCGATGACGGCCATCCGGTCCACCAGGACATGACCGGCCAGAGTGGCGGCGTTGGCCATGATCACCCCGTCGGCCAGGCGGCAGTCATGGGCGATATGGGCATAGGCCATGACCAGGATCCCTGAACCCAGTCTGGTGACGCCGCCCCCTTCCTCGGTTCCCCGGTTGACGGTCACGAATTCCCGAAAACAGTTTCCATCGCCTATCTCCAGCCTGGTGTCTCCGCCGCGGTACTTCAAGTCCTGCGGGGTCCCGCCGAGGCAGGCATAGGAATGGACATGGTTGTTGCTGCCCAGGGTGGTGTGGGCTTTGATCTGGCCGAAGCTGTCGATCCTGGTCGAGTCCCCGATTACGCAGTCATGTTCGATAATCGCGTAGGGTCCTACGCGCACGTCCAGGCCCAGCCGGGCATTCGGATCGATCACCGCCGTGGGGTGGATCTCGGTGCTCATTTGCCCACCTCCTCCCGGTTCAGCATGGCGGCGGTGAGCACGGCCTCCGTGACCAGGGTTCCGTTGACCAGGGCCTGGGTCTTCATCTTCCAGATGTTGGCCCGGTGTCTCTGATGCCAGGCATAGAGATAGAGCTGGTCTCCGGGATAAACCGGCTTTCTGAAGCGGGCCTTTTCGATACCGGAAAAGAAAAATATTTTGTCAGTGAGATCCGGAGAGCTTTTGATGGCCAGCAACCCTCCGGTCTGGGCCATGGCCTCGACGATCAGGACCCCGGGCATGACCGGGAAATCGGGAAAGTGTCCCTGAAAGAACGGCTCGTTGATGGTCACATTCTTCAGGGCCACCAATTCCTTCTCGAATTCAAAACTCACGATCCTGTCCACCAGCAAAAAGGGATAGCGATGCGGCAGCAAGCGCAGTACTTCAGGACCGACCTCTTCTCCGTTTTTGATGTCAACCATTCACCCTTCCTCCGTCCCCTGGGTCCTTCTGCAGACGTTTGATTTCTGATTCCAGCTTCTTCAACCGCTTGTAGAGTTCGGGCAGTCTGGTATAGAGTCCGGCGCTCCGCAGATACTTACGATGTTCAAAAGCAGGGATGCCGCTGACATCCGTGCCCGGTTCAAGCGATTTCCCCACTCCTGACTTGGCCCCGACCCGGCAGTTGTCCCCGATCTCGATGTGTCCGGCCAGACCGACCTGACCGGCCAGGATCACGTTGTTTCCAAGCTTGCAGCTCCCGGAGATACCGACCTGGGACACGATGATCGAGTTTTCGCCCACCTGAACGTTGTGCCCGATCTGGACCTGATTGTCGATCTTGGTCCCGGCCCCGATCCTGGTCTCGTCCAGGGCGGCCCGGTCTATGGTGGTGTTGGCCCCGATCTCCACCCGGTCTTCAATAACTACCCTGCCGATCTGGGGGATTTTCTCCAACAGGGAATCCCCCTGGGCAAAGCCAAAGCCGTCGCTGCCAAGGACCACGCCAGGGTGCAGAATCACCTCGCGGCCGAGTACTGTCCCGGCCATCAACGTAACCTGGGGGTAGAGCCTGCAGTCCGGCCCGATGCGGCAGTCCTCGCCGATGTACACCCCGCTGAAGCAGACGGTCCCGGCCTCTATCCTGGCTCCGGAGCCCACGTAAACAAAAGGGTAGAGGGTGGCCTCCGCATGGACCCGGGCCTCGGGATGCACAAAGGCGGATTCGCTTTGCCCCTGAAATTTCTCCTGGGATCCGGCAAAGAGGCGGACCGCCCGGGCGAAATCCAGATAGGGATTCTGGCTCAGGATACATTCCTCGACCAGGTCTTGATGTTCAGGGCTCAAAATGACGGTTCCGGCCCTGGTGGCAGCCGCCAGGTGTTTATACCTGGAATTTGCCAGAAAGCTTATCTCAGAGGGTCCGGCCTTTTCCAGGGTATTGCACCCGGTCAGGGTTTGGTCGGTGCCCTTGTATTCGAGACCGAGCTCAGCGGCCACGGTGGCAGTTGTCCAGGACATAGCCAGCCTCCGGTTATTTTTTGGACCAGGCCCTGTTCAGTTCCCTGACAATCCGATCCGTTATGTCCACGCTGCTGTCCTGAAAGATCACGCCGCTGTTCTGCTTGTTCAGGATCAAGGTGTAATCCTCGTCCTGACCAAAGTCTTCAATGACCTTCTTGAGCTCCTCCAGGATGGGCTTGGTCAATTTTTCCTCCTTGACCTGCATCTTTTTCTGATAGCTCTGCTGGAGTCCGCGAAAATCACGGACCTTCTGCTTGTATTCGGTCTCTTTGTCGATTTGCGCCTCCTGGCTCAGGACCAGGCTCTGCTTCTGGATCTCCTGACGCAGCTTGTCCACATCCTCCTTGCGACTGTCCAGTTCCGCCTTCATCTCGTCAAAAGAAGCCTTCAACTTCGAAAGGGCGGCTTCGCCGGGTTTGGATTTCTCCATCACTTCCTGGACATCCACCACCCCGATTTTCAGGTCCTTGGCCAGAACCGGCAGGGCAAAAAATAAAACGATAACTAAACTGAAAAAAACGATTTTTCGCATAATGCCTCCCAATATTGGATTATTAAATTTTTGATTTGCAAATTCCGGTTGTAGACCGGAAGTCGGCATACATTGGCTTTTCATTTTGCCTTCATGGAATTCTTTTATCTGATAATCAGTTTAAAACCGAAAATGCGGGGTCTTCCCCCGCATTTTCGGTTAGAAGAAGGTCCCGATGGCAAACTCGAAGCGGCCGCTGTTTCCCTTGAGATCGTCCAGGGGGTAGCCGTAGACCAGACGCAGGGGTCCCATGGGAGAATTCCAGCGGATACCGGCTCCCACGCTGTCGAAAAGATCGAAATCAAGATCCTCGTCCTTGCCCCAGACCTTGCCGGAATCAAAGAAGAGGACTCCCAGGACCCCGGCATCTTCTTTGATGGGGAAGATCAGTTCCAGGTTGTTGTAGAAGGCTTTGTGCCCGCCGATATCTTCTCCGGCATCATCCGTGCTGCTGATGTCACGGAATTCATAGCCGCGGACCGTGTCTATGCCTCCCAGGTAGAACCTTTCGAAATCAGGGATGTCTTCATCGGTGTTTTCAAAGAGGAATCCGGCTTTCCAGTGCCAGTGAAAGACGAATTTCCAGAACAGGGATCGAAAATAGCTGAATTCGTATTCCGGCTTGATGAAGTTGTTGTCCCCGCCGATCAGGCCTCCCCCGTATTCCAGGGAAAGGGTGTTCTTGGTTCCCCTGCTCGGATTGAACCACCGGTTGGTGGTATCGCGCTGCACAGAGGCAAACAGAACGCTTCCCCAGTTATCGCCCTCCAGGTCCTTGATGGTCTGGCTGACATCGGTATCGATGTCGTCGACGGTGTATTGCTCCAGGCGGTACCCCCCGAACAAACGGGTGTATTCTCCAAGGGTGTAGGCGGATTTCAGCTCGCCGCCCTTGGACTGGAACTTGTAATCATCGTATTCCCTCTCTTTGTTGTAGAGTTCGGTGCCGATCCCCACCGGCCCGTCGTAGAGGTGGGGATTCCAGAAGGAGAAGATAAAGCGCTGGCTCCTCCCGCTCAGAGCGGCCAGGAGTCCGACATTGTAGCCTTTGCCCAGGAGATTGGTCTCCTGGACCTCGCCCTGGACAAAGAGGTAGTCGACAGTGGAATAGCCCACCCCCATGCTCATTCTCCCGGTGGATTTCTCCCGAACATTGACCCTGAGATCCATGAGCCCGGGATCCTCCGTGGGTCTGGTCTCGATATCCACGCTCTCGAAATAGTTGAGCTTGTTCAGGGCCTCTTTGGAGCGGGCCAGCTTCTGACCGCTGAACAGCTCGCCTCCGGTCAGGCGCATCTCTCTGCGGATAACATTGTCCCTGGTCTTGCGATTGCCGGAAATAGTCACTCTCCGGATGCGGACCAGCTGCTGCCTGGACAGGTTGTAGACCACATCGACCCGGTTCTCTTCCCGGTCCACGGACAAGTCTGACTGGATATCGGCAAAGGCGTAGCCGTAGTTCGTATAGTATTCCGTGAGCTTCTGGACATCGTTCCGCAGGACCGAGCGATCAAAAAAATCTTCTTCCCGAGCCAGCTCATCCATTTTGATCACTTCCCGGAGCTCCTGAACGGGACTGATCAGGTCCCCCACGATCTCGACCCCGTCCACCGTGTAGCGCGGGCCTTCCACCACCTGAAAGGTGATGTGAATCCCTTCCTCTTTGAACTCAACGACCGGCTGTCCGACTTTGGCGTCAAGAAAGCCCCGGTTGGCGTAATAGGCCTGCAAAGCGGAAGCGTCGCGGTCCAGGAGATCCTCGTTGAGCACGCCGCGGCCGGTGATCCAGGAAAAGAGGCCCCGTTCCGAGAGGGCCAGCTGATCTTTGAGATCCCCTTCGTCCAGCTTGTCGGCCCCTTTGATGGTCACTTTCTGGATGTACTGCTTCTTGCCCTCTTCTATCCGGATCACCAAACGTTCGGCTCCAGGCTCGATCCGGTCCCGGGTGAAATCGACCTGGGCCTGGTAATACCCCTTTTTCCGATACATCTGCCGGATCCTCTGCAGATCGCTGCTGATCACCGTCGGGTTGATGACCGATCCGGTCTTGGTGCTCATGGCTTCCAGGATATCGTCCTCATCCACCGCCTCGGCTCCTTCGATTACGATGGACTTCAGAAGCGGCTTTTCCTGGACCTCGAAAATCACCTTCTTTCCTGAATCCGCCTCTTCGACATGGACCACGATATCGTCGAAGTAGCCGGTCTCGAATAAGGTTTGCAGGTCCTGACTGACCATATCCTGTCGGTAGAGATCGCCTTCCTGCGTCCGGAGGCGCATGAGCACGAAATCATCGCCCAGGTTTTCATTGCCTCGGACTTCCACCTCCACGATCTTGTCCTTGGCCCGGACCAGGTCTTGGATCTTGTCGCCGAGCTCATTTACGGCCGGGAGGAGATTGATCAGCCCTTTCCGGGAGACATACAGGGATTTGGACCGAACAGACTCCACACGGCTCATCAGCCGTGCGTCCAGGCTGACGACCCCGCCGATGAGGCTGACACTCCCAAAGACCGCAAAATCCGCCTCGGAATCTTCGAGCAGGGGACGGACCAGGGACGGATCGTCGAGATCTTGCTCCCCATCCTTGATCAGCCTCTGGGTC
>JAIPER010000161.1 GCA_021737115.1 Desulfohalobiaceae bacterium | reverse complement strand
CAAATATCAAATCCCAAATAACAAATAAATTCCAATACTCAAATTCCAAAAAAGGCAAAAAACAAGAACAGAGCGAGCCGAACGTGCTTGTTGCTTATTCTGTGTTTGGAATTTGTCATTTGTGATTTATTTGTGATTTATTTGTGATTTGGTGCTTGGGATTTGGAATTTCATGTTCTATTCAATTTGGGTTGCGGGCGAAGCCAGCTTTAATCGATATTGTGCCAAGAACGTGCTAGGAGCGAAGAACCTTGAACGAACACGTCCATCCAGCCTCATCTTTTGAAAACACCCCCTGGTTCCTCGTCCTGATATTGATCGGGTCCGGGGTGGTGGCCTCTTTTCAGGTGGGCAAGGCTCCGCCGGTTCTGACCGCCATGCGCCACGAGCTGGGAATGAGTCTCTTCCTTTCCGGCTGGATCCTGTCCGCTTTCAATATCATCGGACTAACCCTGGGTTCTGCTTCCGGGGCGGCCTCAGACGGTCTCGGGCATCGCCGGGTCCTTGTCCTGGGTCTTTCCCTGCAGGGACTGGGCAGCCTGTTCGGCGGCCTGACCCATCAGGTTCCGGTCCTGTTCATGACCCGCGTCCTGGAGGGCCTGGGCTTTCTCATGGTGGCCGTGTCCGCGCCGTCCCTTATCTTCGTGATCACGCGTTCCAGGGACCTGCGTCTGGCCCTGGCCGGCTGGAGCTGTTTCCTGCCGGCAGGCGCGTCCGCCATAATGCTCATCGCCCCCCTGGTTACTGATCCTTACGGTTGGCGGGGACTTTGGATCTTGAACGCCCTGATCTTAGGCGGCTACACCCTTTTCATCGTGGTCTGCACAAAAGGGCTGCCGAACACAAAGGTCGCCAGGCGGATCACTCTGCTTAAAATCGTCCGGGATAGCGTCAAAACCAGCACCTCCATCGGTCCTCTGCTGCTGGCATTGATTTTCTCCACCTATACCATGCGCTGGCTGGCCATGATGGGCTTTCTGCCCACCCTGCTCACGGAGGAATACGGCCTGACGCAGAACCGGGCTTCGGTCTTGACCGCCCTGGTGGTGGCCGTGAATGTTCCGGGAAATCTGGCCGGAGGCTGGCTGATGTCCAGAGGGGTGCGGAGATGGCAGTTGATCATGGCGGTCAGCCTGATCATGGGGCTGCTCAGCCTTTTTATCTATGCCCAGGGTCTGCCCTTTGGCATTCGCTATACCAGTTGTCTGCTTTTTACCGGGATCGGAGGGATCCTGCCGGCTTCCCTGATCAGTGGTGCCCCGGTGCATGCTCCATCCCCGGATCTGTTGGCCGCCACCAACGGGATGGTCATGCAGGGATCTCAGCTCGGGCAGCTCGCCGGTCCACCGGCCCTGGCCTATCTGGTCACGGTTTACGGAGGCTGGCAGGCCTCACCGTGGCTGCACATCGGCTCTGCGGTCCTTGGCATCCTCCTGGCCGTCTGGCTGGCCGTGCTGGAGAGGGGTAAGGAGTAATTCAGGGTGCTTTGGTAATAAGAAACCAGGCCAGGCAATAATCAAGTTCCAGGACTTTTTCCGGAATACGTCTTTTGCCTGTCCGGGCCAGCCGGTTGGAGAGCAGAGAAATATTGCGCTGCGGAATCATACAATCATGTCCTGATCAGTGAGAGCAACTCTTGGGCCTCAATATTGAGCCGGAGCCTCCATCTGGATGAATATCCTCCCTCATCCGGCAAGACAGGGTCCAGAAGCGCGTACGACCTGGTAAGCCGTTCCTGCAGTCTGGATATATGAGCATCTGAGCCAAGACCGAAAGTCTCCAGCAAAAAACCAAGCCGGCGAATCACCGCGCCGATATTCAGTCTGAAAGCATAGTCAATGAGCCTGTCCACGCTTAAATCATCCCTTCTTATCCAAAGCCCCTTGGCCACCTCGCTGATTCCGCCGCAGTGTTCAGGCAGCTTGATCCCGTCAATCACGGTGCGCTCAAGGTCACTGACCCGGACTTTTTCTGTTTTTGTCACCCAATGGTTTTCTACACCAAAAAAATGTTCCAGCTTGCAGAAGACAAAGAAAAATTCACTGCCCAGAATAAAACGGGGCCGGATGGGCCGCGTAACCGAAGTATAAATCTTAAGCTGGGGCTGGGTGACCATCTGGTGAATATCCATGGCCGAGGAATGGGAAATATAGTACTTATCACTGTTTGCCAACTCTCTGGCAATAACAAAAGGATTGCCCATATACTCATTTTCAAATCCTAGTTCATAGGGGACTAGGATGAAAAGGCCTGGCTTTAATCTGGCTGCGACTCCACGGTTGACCAAGGAGGCAACAAAATTCCGGGCTGATTTGGGATTGAGCCCAGTAACTTTCATAACATCAGCATGGGAGAATACGGTTTTTCCCTCTTCGTGCAGTGCTGCTACCAGGTAAGCCGCCTGTGGACCAAGTGTTTTGAGCTTTTTCAATTTATTGTTTTTCATATGCATAACGCCCATCTGGAATAGGCAAATAGCATATAAACAATAATGAGTCAAACCATAAAACCCGTCAAATCTCGAAAAATGTTAATTACCCCATATTGCCCGGCCTTTCAGATACTCCCTTCACTGCTCACTTCTTGTTCAATTACCAATTATATTTTGGACATTTTTTTCCCTTATGACCGACCCTCCCCTGTCCCCTCCCTGGCCAGGGAGGGGAACTAAAATGCGTAATATTTCAGAATCATATGTAAGAGTATGGATGGTTCCCAATGATTTGATTTGAGGTTTCACAAAAGCTTTGAGTGAGTACGCAAACGAAGAACCGCTCTGCGTCTGTCTTATGTACAGAATAAAACAGCCGGCTTATTTTGGGATAAACATCTGGTCCATGTAAAACGGATCGTCGAAGTGGCGCTCGCCCACGAAGGCCACGGCATGGCGGCCCCACTGGCGCATGGCCCCCGGGGACAGGACCCCGGTGGGCCAGAGGACAAATCGTTCAAGGCGTTCACTGCCCGGAACGAGGCTGTTCTCTGCGAACATGCTTTTGCGTTTGCCTGTTGAAGCGGGAAGACTTCGGAGGCGGCCGTAGTCAAGCAGTGCATATCCGGTTGCAGGGGCCCGGGGTTTCCGGGAAACGGGGTAGAGGTGCTGCACGAAATGGGTGCGGCTTTCCATGGCCAGTGTCAGACGCTGACTGGCCGGATCGAGATCTGGCGCCTTGAGAATGAGCGGCGGTTCATCATACTCGATTTCCCGGCGGACCTGAAGCCTGCGGGTAGGGTAGGCCTTGTAGTAGCAGCCGCAGTTATGCATGGTCTCATAAAGCAAAGGTTGTCCGTCCTTGTCCAGGGTGACTCTGAAATTGACCCCATCGAGCAGACCGCCGTACAAGTCCAGGAGGCCGGTCCTGGGCCGGGCCGGAAACCAGATGATATAGTTCAACTGCGTCAGGACCTCTTTTCCGAAACGGGTGAAGGACAACCGGGTGTAGGTCACGGGGACGTCAGTATTCAAATCGAGGACGTCTCCTCCGGTCCAGACCGGTGTGCCGATCCGGTCATGCTCGCCTTGGGCCTGGATTTCCCAGACCGGGGCATGCATTCGAAATAGTTCTTCCAGTTCCTCGGGAGAATACTCGGGAATGCCGAGATCATCGCGCTCTGTCGAGGCAGGGCTGTGCCGAACAGACGAAGTATTGGTTTTTGGAGCTGGGATGTAGCGCCTGGTCTTCCAGTCTGCCGGGGGCTTCAGGGAAAATTTTTCCTGTACCTCCTCCTGCCACTGCCTTACGCCACGATACACAAACCAGCCGCTGATCGGGGAAATGCCCAGAATTCTGCGCAGCTGAATGTATTCATCAGGAACGGACACCTTGTGCAGTAGATCCTTTTGTCTGTTTTTTCTTTTGAAATCTGCGGCCTTGAGAAGGTCACCGCAGTCGGCGATGCGGCTCTTCAGCCCGGCTCCGCCATCCAGGGGCTTGAAGGCAGATCCGTCAGCCACAACCAGATTGGCCGTTTCATAGGCGCGGGCCTTTTGATCCAGGTCCTGCATACGATCCACCCAGGCAGAAAAGGCGACCTCGTCAGCAGCGGCCTCCGGCCGGAAAGAGGCCAGGAAACGGTTGACCCGCAAGTAGGGGTAGCCTTCGACCCGAAACACACCGGGGTCAATGACCTCTGATTCCTTGATCCGGGAATCGAGAGAGGCGAAAAAATCGGCACACCTCCCGGGAGGTCCGGATTCTCCGCTGTGCACGGACCGGGTTGGAACCGGTATATGGGCGCAGCCGGCCAGGAAAAGAATCAGTATGATGGAGAGGCTGATGAGACAGGAGTTTTTTGACATAGTTCAGGACTCTTGGTGCTCATCTGCTTATACTTTGCTTATCATTTGCTACGAATCAAGCACATGCAAAAAAGAATTGTGCCCACGGATCACTCGGATTAACACGGATAATAAAAACTTTTTTTGCTGCTGGAATAAGACCCAGCAGCAAAAGGGTTCATCGCCCTGACAGGCTTCGCTTCCAGTTTCGCCCCGCCAAGGGCGATACCTCCAGAAGAATAGGTTGCCATGACGCATGGCGATGGCATTTGCCTGCCAGCCTCTTATTGCTGGCGGGCAAAAAGAAAACCTATCCGTGTTAATCCGTGTGATCCGTGGGCAATAATCTGCTTTCTTTTTCTTTACCGTGAAAGGTTAACCTGGAACCTTTTGGGTAGCTGGCGAAGCCCGCTTTAATCATACCGATCTTTCAGTTTCAATACGATCCGCTGCTCCCAGTGGGCCGTGTAGGTCAAAAAATCCTCCATGCCTCCGCTCCAGGGAAAATGCGCCCAGAAGGAGGCGCCCCAAAAATCGAAATAGGCTTCCTGCGTGACCCTGGTTCCATGCCGGACAGACTCGATGTCGATGTGTCCATAATGAAATTTCTGCCCGCACTCCTCAGGATTGGTCAGGATGAATTCAAGACTGCGCCGTTGCGGAAAAATTGTAGTCTTCCATCTGAAGGTGGCTTTCGGAGTATGGGTATATTCATCCTCGGTGATGACGGTGTTGCCGCAGCGCGAGATGAAACGGTGCTTTTCTATGTACTTGTTGCTCTCCAGGAAATCGTTGTTGAAATCAGTCTTGAATTTCCAGTAGACTGGAACAGGCACGCCGACCAGATAGACAAGCCTGTAAGCCTGGCCTCCCCGACTGTCAGGCTCGATATGATGCACCGCTATCCGGTCATGAACTTGTTGGCCGAAGACCTCCCCGGGCATGACCTGGGACATGAAGGCCGTGGCCAAAAGCGGCACGAACACCTGGAACAAAAACCAGGGTTTGATTCTGGTGTAGGTATGGCCCGGAAGAATCAAGGAATCTTTCTTTGCGCATGGCCATGACTCATGGAGACTCATGGCCGGTTTATGCGGTTGCTTGTTACGGTCAGGCCGACTATTTTTGTCAAGCTTACCTGATTCAGGCTTCAGATTCAAGGAATGAAGTCGGGAATTTTTTTGCAGATTCCAGCGAAAATAAAAAGAGCGGTCCAGATATTGGTTGACAGCCGTGCAGGATTTGGGAAAATGACAGTACATACTTCCGGTCGGAATAAATTGAGTTTTACAGACAAAACTCTTTTAAGGCCGTCATTGACGGCAGAGATAAGAGCGCGATTCAGGCCAACTTCTGGTATAACATACACGGAGGGAAGTGCAATGAAAAAGGATCTCAAAACCTTGACCATACGAATTGAGCCTGAAGAACACGATAAAATCAAAAAATTGTCGGCCGATACCGGTAAATCGATCAAGGATCTGACCCTGGAGGCCTTTGATCTGCTCATCGAGCGCTACAAACAAATCGAAGCCGGCGAAGAGCTGTCCAGCCGGGACGCTTCCATCGATGCCGCCCAGATGTGGGATGAGGTGCTCATTGAGCAAGACATCCCGAATCTTCTGGAATCCAGGAGCAGAGAAGAGGTGACCAGGGTCCTTGGTGAATACTTTGACAATCAGGATTTCGATGTCTGGCCGTATAATGAAATCGATCCCGGTGACCTGGCGGACTATCTCGCCGAAGTCCGGGAGTATTTTATCAATGAAGGCCTGACCCACTGGGAGCTGGAAATACAGGATGCCGATTCCGGAATTCAGTAAGGAGGCGAAAGGGATCCATGGCCAGAAGGGCGATCTGGAAGGGGGTGGTCTCCTTCGGGAGGAACCGTGTCCCTGTAAAGCTTTACTCCGCGGTGAATCCCTCCGGGATCTCCTTATCTCTGCTTTGGAGGAAAGTCTGGCCCGAGAAAAGGAAAGGGCCTCGTGACATCCGGAAAAAAGGTCGAGATTCTGCACAGGCGTCTCGAACTGAGCAACCTGGACAAGATCCTCTATCCGGAGAGCGGCTTGAGCAAGGCCCACGTCCTGGACTACTACCGCCGGGTCTCTCCCTGGCTATTGCCCCACCTGCGTCTGCGCCCCCTGACCCTCAAGCGCTACCCGGACGGGGTCCGGGCTGGACATTTCTTCGAAAAAAACTGCCCTGAACACACCTTACGATTATACACAGAGCAAGGAGTTTGCGAAAACCGTGGCCAAGCGCATCGAAGCGCATTACCCCGAGCTGGTGACCAGCAAAATGGGCAAGGAGCACCGGACCGGGAAGGTCTTCATCGACTGGAGCCAGAACGACGAACATAAGACCACTGTGTGTGCGTATTCGCTGCGGGCAACCCCGAAACCTTACGTGGCTGCACCGGTCTCCTGGGATGAGGTCGACTCGGCTGTGCAACACAACCAGGAAGACGCCCTGCGCTTTACCCCTGAACAGGTGCTGGACAGGCTGTCCGGGCGGGGTGATCTTCTGGCCCCGGTCCTGACCCGGCGACAGCGGCTGCCAGGAATGAGTCCTAGGGAGATCGAACCGGTAAGGGTTTGGAACAATTCGGATGACACGGCATCCGATGCCGATATTGCGGGCAGTCTCGTTGAATATCGCGGTAAGCGCAGGTTCGAGGCCACGCCCGAGCCCGCGGGCACTGGAGGCAACCAGGACAAATGGCGGAGCAGCTTTGTCGTGCAGAAGCACTCCGCCGGCAGGCTTCATTACGATCTGAGGCTGGAATGCGACGGGGTGCTCAAGTCCTGGGCCGTGCCCAGGGGGCCCAGCTTCGATCCGGGCCAGAAACGCCTGGCGGTTCGAACCGAGGATCATCCGTTGGCCTATGCGGAATTCGAGGGCCGGATACCCGAGGACCAGTACGGCGGCGGAGAGGTCATTGTCTGGGATCGCGGTACATACAGCCCGGCCGGTTCACCGGATCCGGATGAGGCGAGCGTATCAAAGGCCCTAAAAGAGGGAAAGCTGGAAGTGACCCTCCAGGGCGTCAAACTGCAGGGGGATTTCGTTTTGGTGCGCACCGGCCTGGACCGGCAGGAAAAAGAACAGTGGCTGCTGATCAAGAAAAAGGACGCGGTTGCCAGCAGCCGGGTCGATCCATTGCAGACCGAACCCTACTCGGTTCTCTCCGGCCTGTGGATAGAGGACCTTGTGTGATCGAGGTTTGTGTGACAATTTCATGACAATTTTGGGATGATTTGGTGACGATATTTTGACTTTGGATGAGCAGGCCAGTATGAATACGTTACTGAACTTACGAATCAGAGCACAAAGTTTTAGGTTTTTTTCCAAAAATCCGGGGACGATGGTGCTCATCCGCATATACTTTGCTTATCCATGGAATAGGAATCAAGTATAAGAAATGAAGAGTTTTGCCCACGGATCACCGGATTGACACGGATAGGTTTTCTTTTTTGCCTGCCAGCAATCAGAGACTGGCAGGCAAATGCCATCGCCTTGCGGCATGGCACAAACACAATTCTTTCGGAGGCATCGCCCT
>JAIPER010000160.1 GCA_021737115.1 Desulfohalobiaceae bacterium | reverse complement strand
CGCGCCCATGACCCCTGAGCCCAGGACCGCCGCCCGCTTGATTTTTTTCATGATCAACCTCCGTTGGTATAGATTTTTTTTGAAAGCAAAAAAAATGAATGAATATTCATTCAGAAACTACCAGACCGCTGTTCAAACTGTCAAGGGTTTCTAGACCAGAAGTTGGCCGCAATGTCGCATTTGAATCTGCCATAGGCAAAGCCCTCTACAGTTCATGGAGGGCTGGAGTTTCATCCTGGAACAACTTCTGGTATTTGACAGCTCTGATGACAATCAGGTAAGTAAAAGTAATTTTTGAGAGGTTATTATATTATAAAGTCAGAGCTCTTTGCCGTTTTCTAAAATTTGGAACATTATTTGGACAAGTGTTTTTTTGCATAAATTCGAAGCACGAAATTCGAAATCCGAAACAAGCACGAAATTCAAATTTTCAAATTTTTCAAACAAAGACAGGTAACAAATCCCAAATAGATTATAATGGTTAAAGTTAGACCACCTCTGACGTTTTGAATTTTGAATTTTTGTCATTTGAAATTTGTTTCGAATTTCGTGCTTCGAATTTCGAGATTATGTCCAATTTTAAAGTCATTAAAAATATATGTAATCATTTTAAAATGTTAAGCTTGAATGTCAAAACGTTGATACGAAGTCTGAAAGTGTGTTTGCCCATATAATCTTTTGCCCGGAGGTGAAGATGTTTGAAATCGTCAAAAGGAAAGAGATGGCCCAGGGCACCGTGGTCCTCAATGAGATCAAGGCCCCGAAAATCGCGGCAAAAGCCAAACCCGGCCAGTTTGTCATCCTAAAAGCCAATGAAACCGGGGAACGGATCCCCTTGACCATGGCCTACACCGATCCGGAAAAAGGCATCATCGCGGTCATCTATCAAGTGGTCGGCAAATCGACCGCCCTCTTTTCCACCCTGCAGGAAGGCCAGGGCTTCCAGGACGTCATCGGGCCTCTGGGAAAGGCCACCGAGATTGAAAAACTAGGGACCGTGGTCTGCGTTGGCGGCGGGACAGGGGTCGCGGTCATGCACCCCATCACCAAGGCCATGAAAGAGGCCGGAAATCATGTCATCGCCATCATCGGGGCCCGGACCAGGGACCTGCTCATCCTGGAAGAAGAAATGAAGGCCGCTTCCCACGACCTGCGGGTCTGCACCGATGACGGCTCCTACGGACATCACGGGTTTGTGACCGACGTTCTCAAACAGACCCTGGAAAAAGAGGACGTCAAGCTGGTGGTCGGCATCGGCCCGGTGCCCATGATGAAGTTCGTGACCAAAATGACCAAGGAGTACAATGTCAAGACCCTGGTCAGCCTGAACTCCATCATGGTCGACGGCACCGGCATGTGCGGCTGCTGCCGGGTCTCCGTGGGCGGTGAAACCAGATTCGCCTGTGTCGACGGCCCGGAGTTCGACGGCCACCTGGTCGACTTCGAGGAACTCTCCAAACGCCTGCAGGCCTACACGGATATGGAAAAAGAATCCTATGAGCAGTTCAAGTGCGCCTGCCAATCCTAAATCCGCCATGCCGGAAAGACCGGCATGGCGGATTTAGGATATGATGAAACCAAGTACGCCGAAGGCTAAATAACTTATTTATATATTTAAAAATCTGGAGTCTGCGACAGATTTTTAAGGGGAGGGAATGATGGGCGAAAAGAACGACAAGAAAGAGAAAAAAAGCAAGAAAGAAAAGCTGCCGCGGCAGCAGATGCCCGAACAAAAGGCCGATGTCCGCAAACACAACTTCGACGAGGTCCCTCTGGGATACACCAAACAGATGGCCATGCAGGAGGCCTCCAGGTGCCTGCAGTGCAAAAAGCCGGCCTGCGTCGAGGGCTGTCCGGTGGAAATCGACATCCCTGAGTTCATCAGGTATATCCAGGCGGGTGATTTCACCAAAGCCATCCGCCATATCTGGCAGAGAAACAGCCTTCCGGCCATCTGCGGCCGGGTCTGTCCCCAGGAGGATCAGTGCGAAGGGCTCTGCATCTTGGGCAAAAAGGATGAACCTGTGGCCATCGGCCATCTGGAGCGCTTTGCCGCCGACTATGAACGCCACTACGGCACAGGGGAGCTCCCGCCCAAGGCCGAATCCACAGGCAAACGCGTGGCCGTGGTCGGTTCCGGCCCTTCAGGCCTGACCGTGGCCGGAGACCTGATCCTGAAAGGACACGAGGTCACCGTATTCGAGGCCTTTCACAAGGGCGGCGGGGTCTTGATCTACGGTATCCCGGAGTTCAGGCTGCCCAAGGAAATCGTGGCCCAGGAGCTGAACTTTCTGGAGCGCCTCGGGGTCAAGATCCAGTGCAACGAGGTCGTCGGCAAGACCACCACCCTGGACGAACTCTTTGAAGAAGGCTATGAGGCCATCTACCTCGGGGTCGGGGCCGGTCTACCCAGGTTTTTGAACATCCCGGGTGAGAACCTGGTGGGCATCTACTCGGCCAATGAATACCTGACCCGGGCCAATCTGATGAAGGCTTACCGCTTTCCGGAATACGACACCCCCCTGGTCAAGGGCAAGGACGTGGCCGTGTTCGGAGCAGGCAACGTGGCCATGGACGCGGCCCGGACCGCCATGCGCATGGGGGCGGACAACGTCCGCATCATCTACCGCCGATCCCGGGAGGAAATGCCGGCCAGAGAAGCGGAAATCCACCACGCCGAAGAAGAGGGCATCCAGTTTTACCTCTTGACCGCCCCGACCAGATTCATGGGCAATGATCAGGGCCGGGTCTCGGGCATGGAATGCCTGCAGATGGAGCTTGGGGAACCGGACGACTCCGGCCGGCGCAGGCCGCTGCCTGTCAAGGGATCGGAGTTTCAACTGGATTGCGATCTGGCGGTCATTGCCGTAGGGGCCGGGGCCAACCCCCTGCTCACCCAGAGCACTCCCGAGCTTCAGCTGAACAAATGGGGCTATGTCATCGCCGATGAGAAGACCGGCAAGACCACCAAGAAAGGGGTCTGGGCCGGCGGGGACATCGTGACCGGCGCGGCCACGGTCATCCTGGCCGCAGGCGCCGGCCGTCAGTGCTCCAACTCCATCCACGACTATTTGACCATCGGCTGGTAATCTGGCATCTGCAGCAGTTTGACAAATTTTAAATTTAGGATTAGATCTCTGACTGTGCATTTTTTCACATGGATCGATTTGGTGCAGCCGTGCCTATAGAGAGGCTTCTGTAAGGATGTCGTCCGGTGAGTGATTTATTCAGCCTTTTTTAAATACCTAGCTATCGCTTTAATACCATGTTTGGAAGGAGGATCAAATGGCGGAAGCTGCTTTAAAACTGGGGGGGCCCAAGAGGACCTCCTTCATGGACAAGGTCATGGAGATTCTGCCCGAAGGAGGCAATCTTAATCTCTGCTTGACCTGCGGGGCCTGTTCGTCCGGCTGTCCGGCCACGGGAATCGATGGGATGGATCCGCGCAAGTTTCTGCGCATGGCCGCCCTGGGCCTGGATGAAGAGGTCATGAAATCGACCTGGGCCTGGTGCTGCACCCAGTGCCAGCGCTGCGTCCGCGCCTGTCCCATGGGCATCAACATCCCGGCCCTGGTCTTCAACTGCCGGGCCTCCTGGCCCAGGGAAGACCGGCCCAAAGGCATCAGGGATTCCTGCGATGCGGCTTTGAAGACCGGAGGCTTCAGCGCCATGGGCGCCTCTTCGGAAGACTTCCAGTTCGTGGTCGAAGACGTCCTGGAGGAAGTCCGGGAAGACCAGCCCAGATTCAAGGACATGCTGGCCCCGATCAACAAACAGGGCGCCAAGTACTTTTTGAACCAGAACTCCCGGGAGCCAGTCACCGAACCTGACGAGATGGTTCCCCTCTGGAAGATCATGCATATGGCCGGGGCCGACTGGACCTACGGGACCCTGGGCTGGGCCGCGGAGAACTACTGCTTGTTCCTGGCCGACAACGAATCCTGGGAAAAGATCGTCAGACAAAAGGCCAAGGCGGTGGATGACCTTGGCTGCGAGTACTGGCTGAACACGGAGTGAGGCCACGAACTGTACGCGGTCCGGGAAGGACTGCGCAAGTTCAATATCGAGCACAACTTCAAGATCGAATCGATCATCTACCTCTATGCCCGCTGGATCCGGGAAGGCAAGCTCCCGGTCAACTCCGACTGGAACAAGGACATCAAGGCCAAGTTCACCCTCCAGGATCCCTGCCAGCTGGTGCGCAAGACCTTTGGCGATGACGTGGCCAAGGAGATGCGCTTCGTGGTCAAGTCCGTGGTCGGTGAAGAGAACTTCATCGACATGCAGCCCAACATGTCCAACAACTACTGCTGCGGCGGCGGGGGAGGCTTTCTCCAGGCCACCGGCTTCCAGGATCAACGAAGGCAGTACGGCAAGACCAAGTTCGACCAGATCATGGCCACCGGAGCCAACTACTGCATCACCCCCTGCCACAACTGCCACTCCCAGATCCATGATCTGAACGAACATTTCGAAGGTGGTTTTCACACGCTCCACCTCTGGACCCTTATCGCCTTATCCCTCGGCATGCTCGGAGAAAACGAGCGGGAGTACCTGGGTGAAGATCTCTGTGAATGCGGCTTGGAAGATATCGCAGAATAAACACCCATGAAAAGCCTATAGATCAAGCAAAGCCGCCTTTTCAGGCGGCTTTGCTCTTTCGACCGAAAACCAACCATTTTACTCGGGTTTAGATCATGAGCACACATTGCGTCATCATCGGCGGAGTGGCACTTGGACCGAAAGTGGCCTCCCGGCTGAAGCGGTGCGCCCCGGAGACGAAAGTCACTCTCCTGGACCGGGACCGGCTCATCTCCTATGGCGGATGCGGCATTCCCTACTTTGTCGGGGGCGACGTCCAGGATGTCACTGAACTGCGCAAGACCATGTACCACATGGAGCGCAACGAAGAATTCTTCAAGAAGGTGAAGCATTTCGACGTCCTGACCGGAAAAGAAGTCGTGTCCATCAACCGGCGGGACAAGTACGTCACCTACCGCGATGTGGACACCGGGGTCGAAAAGGATCTGAGCTACGACACCCTGGTCCTGGCCACGGGGACCACCCCCGTGCTCCCGCCGCTGCCCGGGACGGATCTGAGCAATGTCTTCACCGTGGCCAATCTGCATCACGCCCAGGCCATCAAGGAGCAGCTCACCCAGGGGGCCATCGAGTCCGCGGTCATCGTCGGCGGCGGGGCCATCGGCCTGGAAATGGCCGAATCCTTCGCCGATCTCTGGGGGGTGGAGACCACCGTGGTCGAGATGCTGGACCAGGCCCTGCCCCAGGCCATCGGTCCGGACATGGCCGGCCTGGTCCAGAAGCAACTCGAAGACAACGAAGTCAGGTTCCTGGCCGGAACAAAGGTCACGGAAGTAATCGGCGATCCCGAAAACCGGGTCAAGGGGGTCAAGACCACCGCCGGCGAAATCCCCTGCCAGGCCGTGATCTTCAGTGTCGGAGTCCGTCCCAATACCAGCCTGGCCGCAGAGGCCGGCCTGAGCATCGGTGCCAATCACGGCATCGTGGTCAACGCCAGGCTGCGGACCTCTGATCCATATATTTACGCCGGTGGTGACTGCATCGAGCAGCGGCATCTCATCAGCGGGGAGAGCCTGGTCATGCCCCTCGGGTCCCTGGCCAACCGCCAGGGCCGGGTCATCGCCAACAACATCGCCGGAGGCAACGATCAGTTCAAGGGCGTGATCGGGAACTTCTGCGTTAAGCTCTTCGACATCGGGGTAGCCAGGGCCGGGCTTACGGTCAGGCAGGCCGAAGAGGCCGGCTTCGATCCTGAATACGCCCTGGTGGTGCAGCCGGACCGGGCCCATTTCTATCCCACGTCAGCCATCATGTATCTTAAACTCATAGCGGACAAGAAGACCAGGCAGGTCCTCGGCGTCGAGGCCCTGGGCCCGAACGGGGATGCGGTCAAAGCCAGGGTTGACGCCATAGCCGCCGTCCTGCCCTATAAAATCGATTGCCAGGATATCTCCAATCTCGAAGTCTGCTACTCCCCGCCGTATGCATCGGCCATGGACATCGTCAATGTGGCCGGCAACGTGCTCCAGAACATCCTGGACGGCCTGAACCAGCCCATCTTTCCCCAGGAACTGGCGGACACATTCCCCGGTTCCGGGGCGGTCGTGCTCGATGTCCGGCATCCGGACCAGGCCCGGTTCGGGGTCGAGAAGTACAAAGAGCAGTGGCTGAACATCCCTCTGGAAGAGATTCCAGACAGAATGGAGGAGGTCCCCAGGGACAAACCGGTCCATGTCTACTGCAACACCGGCACCAGGTCCTATGAAGTGCAGCGCTATCTGAACGCCAAGGGCTGGGACCGGGTCTCCGGGGTACAGGGGTCCTATGCCGTGCTCAAGAATATCGCTCCAGACTTGGATGAAAGAGAATAAAAAGCTCTTCGCTGTTTCCAAAATTTGGAACATTTTTTGGACAAATGCCACTATTTGTTTAAATTCGAAGCACGAAATTCGAAATCCGAAACAAGCACGAAATTCAAATTTTCAAATTTCATAAACAAAGATAAAAAGAATCCCAACTAGAATACAACGCTTCAAAATTGATCACCTCTTACGTTTTGAATTTAGAATTTTTGACATTCGAATTTGTTTCGAATTTCGTGCTTCGAATTTCGATTTTATGTATTACACAACCTAATCATTTCAACAGTTAATTGCCAATATTAGATAGGGCAGTGTAAGCCAACTTCTGATAAAAGGAGTCATGAACATGCTTCAAGACGGAACATCAACACCAAAGGGCTCGGTCATGGTGGTCGGGGCCGGCATCGCCGGCATGCAATCGGCCATCGATCTGGCCAATGCCGGCTATTATGTCTATCTGGTGGAAAAATCGCCCTCCATCGGCGGGGTCATGTCCCAACTGGACAAGACCTTTCCCACCAATGACTGCGCCATGTGAATCATCTCCCCCAAACTGGTCGAGGTCGGCCGGCATATCAATATCGAGCTTTTGACCCTTTCCCAGATCGAAAACGTCGCCGGGGAAGAAGGCAACTTCAGCGTTACCCTGCGCCAGGAGCCGCGATTTGTGGATCTGGACAAATGCACCGGGTGTGGAGAATGCCTCTCCATGTCCATCAGCGAGGAGCATCCTCCCAGGGAAATCGAAGGCAGACTCTGGGTGGACCGAATACACATCGATGAAGCGGCCTGTGTTCACTGCGGCCAATGCGTCGAGGCCTGCCTGGAGGAAAACAAGGACCAGCACGCCCTGACCAGCATTGTCCGCAACAGGATCGAGGCCGTCGAAACAAAAGAAACCATCGAACAGCCGACGCCCTTCCAGAACCTTCTGCGCATGAGCCGTGAGGAGCGCAAAGCCTTCTGGGACGAGGCCTTTCAAAAATGCATCAAGTGTTACGGCTGCTTTGACGCCTGCCCCACCCTGGTCGATGACCCGGAAGGGCTGCATGTCTCCGACTGGGTCAGTCCGGGCCGGGTTCCGCCTGACTATCCCCTCTTCCATCTGATCAGGGCCTATCAGGTCGGCAAAAGCTGCATCCTCTGCGCTGAATGCGAACTGACCTGCCCGGCTCAGATCCCCTTGAAAACGCTCCAGGACATCGTCTGCGCCTTTGAGCCCGAAGAGGTCTTCGAGCTTGTCCCCGGACTGGATGAAGAGGCCAGGCAGGCCGTGGTCCGGGACTGGAACCGGAGAAAATCAGCTGTTGCGGAGGTAACGCAATGAAAGAAGACTTTGTACTGACGACCTGCCCCTTTTGCGGGACAGGCTGTAATTTTTATCTCCAGGTCCTTGACGATCAGCTCGTCGGCCTCATTCCCAGCAAAGGCCATCCGGTCAATCAGGGCGAGCTGTGCGTCCTGGGACGAA
>JAIPER010000159.1 GCA_021737115.1 Desulfohalobiaceae bacterium | reverse complement strand
TGCCCTTGCCCCTTGGTTTTCTAACCAAACGGGAAGGGCAAAACTGTTTATTTGACGAAATCCCTGATGGTCCTGGCGAGTTCCCGGGCCATGGACTCCACGACCCCGCCGTCTTCTCCCTCGACCATGACCCTGGCTTTGGGTTCGGTCCCGGAATAGCGCAACAGGACACGGCCCTTGGCACCCAGCACATTTTCGGCATCAAGCACGGCTTGCCTGACTTCTTTGACTTCCTCAAAGGGGACCCGGCGCCCGACCGGGACATTGATCAGCGTTTGCGGGAAAAGCTCCAGAATCCCGGCCAGCTCCGAGGCCGGTCTTCCATTTTCCTGCATGATTTTAAGCATCTGCAAAGCGGCTAAAATGCCGTCACCAGTGGTCGAATGTTCTAAAAAGATAAGGTGCCCGGACTGCTCGCCTCCCAGGGAGATCCCGTGCTCACACATGGCCTGCACCACGTGTTTATCCCCGACCGGGGTTCTGATCAACTCTCCCCCTCGATCCTGCATGAATATTTCCAGGGCCTTATTGCTCATGACCGTGGCCACCAGTTTATTGCCCGACAACATTTTTTTCTCGATACAATCCCCGGCACAGACAGCCAGGACCTGATCACCGTCTAAGATTTTTCCCTTTTCATCGACTACTATGACCCGGTCACCGTCACCGTCCAGAGCTATCCCCAGATCGGCCCCGGTTTCCAGGACCCTGGCCTGAACATGCTCCGGATGGAGGGACCCGCAATCCTGATTGATATTCAGTCCGTCCGGGTCCACCCCCAGCTTGATCACTTCGGCGCCGAGTTCCTGAAACACCAGTGGAGCCACCTTATAAGTGGCCCCATTGGCGCAGTCCAGGACAATTTTCAGTCCGTCGAGGGTCAAGGAGGAGGGAAAACTGTGCTTTAAAGAAACAATATACCGGCCGGGGCTGTCCTCGAGTTTGAAGGCCCGGCCGATCTCCGAAGCCCGGGGGCTGTCCCAGGTAGCCTCCTGATCGAAAACGAGCCTGCTGATATCCTGTTCAGCCGATTCTTTCAGCTTGAATCCGTCCTGGTCGAAAAACTTGATGCCGTTATCCTGAAACGGATTGTGGGAAGCGGAAATGACCACTCCGAGATCGGCCCGCATGTTCTTGGCCAGAAAGGAAATGGCCGGGGTGGGCAGGGGGCCGACCAGGTAGACGTCCATGCCTGAAGCGCACAGCCCGGAGGTCAGAGCGGTCTCGAACACATATCCGGACAATCGGGTGTCCTTGCCGATCAGGACCCGGTGTTTCTTGTTTCCGTTTCGAAAATATTGCCCTGCGGCCAGTCCCAGCCGGATAACCACCTCCGGCTGCATCGGAAAATTGTTGACCTGCCCCCGCAACCCGTCAGTGCCAAAGAGTTCTGTGAGCATCCTTCCTCCCCTTGCAGATGGCTTTTCTAAGATTTTACAGGCTGATGTTCTTGACAATCTCCAGTGTCTGCTGAGTCAGATCCACCTCATGAACCCTGTGCAGAGCCACCCCTCTGGAGGCCAGCAAAGCCGTGGCCACCTGAGTGGCTGTCTTCCTGGCTCCGGAAGGCAGGCCGAGCAGTTTTTCCCACATGGATTTATTGGACAGTCCCATGTAGATCGGTCTGCCCAGATCAAAGAATCGCTCGATGTATTTCAAGATCGTCAGGTTGTGCTCCAGGAGCTTGCCGAAACCGATTCCCGGATCCAGGACGATGTTCTCCTCGGGCAGCCCGGCCTTGACCAGATCGGTCATCCGGGTCTCAAAAAAGGATCGGATCTCGTCGACCACATCCGTATACCTGGGATTTTTCTGCATCTCCTCGGGACGGCCGAGACTGTGCATCAAGACATACCCTGGTTGAAAGGCCCCCAGGACCTCCTTCAAATCGGGATCGAACCTGCAGGCGCTGACGTCGTTGATAATGGAACAACCGGCCTGGAGGACCTCCTCGGCCACCTCCGCCTTATAGGTGTCAATGGAGATGAAGGCTTGCGGATGGGCCTCAAGGACCTGCCGGATAATGGGCCGGATACGCTCCATTTCTTCGGCGGCCTCTATCCGCCTGGAAAAAGGCCTGGTGGACTCCCCCCCGATATCAATGATTTCAGCCCCCTGCTTTAACTGGCCCAGGGCTTGGGCCCCGGCCTTGTCCGGATCGAAAAATCGCCCCCCGTCATAGAAGGAATCCGGGGTGACGTTCACTATGCCGACGATGAAGAATTGAGAAGGACCGATGACCCTGCCTTTTGCCACCGACCAGGACTGCTGTTTCAGCCTAGACATCGCTACCCTTTTATACTGATCCAACTTAGCTTTTTGTAAAATTTGGGCCGGAGCCTTGGGGTCGCCAGTCTTTGTTGTAAAAACCAAAATTGGATCAGTATATAATTCCAGACTTCGTACCAACGACTTGACACTTAAACATAAGCATTTAAAATAACTATAATTAATTTAAATGCTTCAAGGTTGGACGCAATATCGAAATTCGAATTTATGCAAAAAAAACACTTGTCCAAATAATGTTCCAAATTTCAGAAAACGGCAAAGAGCTCTGAATTCGGAGCTTCCGGTTTTCCTGTTTCGAGGCTAGTCCTCTTCCTCCAGGGTGAAATCCTCATCACCATCCGTTTTCTTTTCTTTTGACTGGCCCCCTTTCTTTTTGCCCTTTTCCGGCCCGACTCCGGAGGCCTGGCCCGGACCAGGGTCTTCGGCCGTGTCCGCTTTGCTTTCCGATCCGGCTTTTGCCTGGTTTTTGCCCTGAGCTTCCTCCTTGCCGGCCAGATCCTGACCAGACATGATGTTGTTCAAATCTTCAGCATTGATGGTCTCCCGTTCCAGGAGATAATGGGCCAGCTTTTTCATGGCCTCTGCATGTTCCTCGAGTATTTTCTTGGCCGTTTCAAAGCCTTTTTGAATGATTCCCTTGACCTCCTGGTCGATGAGTCTGGCGGTGTCTTCACTGTAGTGCTTGTGCTGGACGAGTTCCCGGCCGAGAAAGACCTCGTTGCCGTTGTCGCTCAGAGACATCGATCCGAAGGTCTCGCTCATTCCCCATTCGCAGACCATCTTTCTGGCCATCTTCGTGGCCCGGTCCAGGTCGTTGCCCGCTCCGGTGGTCAGCTGGTTCAAGAAGAGCAGTTCAGCCACTCTGCCCCCCATCATAACCGCAATGGTACTCTCCAGATATTCCAGGGAATAGGTATGCCTGTCGTCCACCGGCAGCTGCATGGTTATGCCCAGGGCCTGTCCCCTGGGAATGATGGAGACCTTATGGACCGGATCGGCCTTGGGCAGCATTTTGGCCACCAGGGCATGTCCCCCTTCATGATAGGCCGTGGTTGTTTTTTCTTCCTCGGTCAGGATCATGGTTCTGCGTTCTTTGCCCATCAGGACCTTGTCCTTGGCCATTTCCAGATCGACCATGTCCACCTGCTCTTTATCGAATTTAGCAGCGATCAGGGCTGCTTCGTTGACCATGTTCTCCAGGTCGGCTCCGGAAAAGCCCGGAGTACCCCGGGCCAGTATATCCAGGTCCACATCTTTGGACAGAGCCACTTTCTGGGCGTAGACATAGAGGATCGCTCTTCTGCCGGTCAAATCCGGGTTGGGGACGACCACCTGGCGATCAAAGCGGCCCGGTCTAAGCAAAGCGGGATCGAGAACGTCAGGCCGGTTTGTGGCGGCTATCAGGATGACCCCTTCGTTGGCCTCGAAGCCGTCCATTTCCACCAGGAGCTGGTTCAGGGTCTGTTCCCGTTCGTCATGCCCGCCGCCCATACCGGCTCCCCGCTGCCGGCCGACAGCATCCATTTCATCGATAAAAATAAGACAGGGGGCGTTTTTCTTGCCCTGGACAAACAGGTCCCGGACACGGGAAGCCCCGACCCCGACAAACATCTCGACAAAATCGGAACCGGAGATGGAGAAAAAGGGCACCCCGGCCTCGCCGGCCACCGCCCTGGCCAGAAGCGTCTTCCCGGTCCCCGGAGGGCCGACCAGAAGCACGCCTTTGGGGATTCTGCCGCCCAGGCGGGTGAATTTCTGGGGGTTGCTCAAAAAATCCACGACCTCGGTCAGTTCTTCCTTGGCCTCCTCCACCCCGGCCACATCCTCGAAAGAGACCTTGGGACTCTCCTCGGAGAGCATCTTGGCTTTGGAGCGGCCGAAGGAAAAGGCCTTGCCGCCGCCGGCTCCACCCTGCATCTGCCGCATAAAAAATATCCAGACCCCGATCAAAAGGAGCATCGGGAACCAGGAGACCAGCACGGTTATGTACCAGGGTGAATCCTCCCGGGGTTTGGCCTCGACCTCTACTTTTTTCTCCAGAAGCGTCTTCACCAGATTGGGGTCGTCAGGGGCCTGGGTGATGAATTTCTGATTGTTGGCCAGCCTGCCGGTTATCTTCTGTCCCTGGATCTGCACCCCCAGGACCTCACCCTGTTCGACCCTGTTCAGAAATTCACTGTAGGTCAGACGGTTCTGGACCGCCTGGGGATTGTTGAACATGTTAAACAGAACAACCATGACCAGGGATATGGTTGCCCAGAGAATCAGGTTACGTAAAAAATTATTCAACTGTCATTCCTCCATTTTCAAATCTTGCTTTCCAACTCAGATTCAGGTAGTCTATCTTCATTGCGGAAGCGTTTCGTCACCGGTGTGGCGCCTGGACTTCAAATCCAGTGGATGGGTTGATCCCCATCGGTAGGTTCGACTCCTATACGCTTCCGCCAGCACAGCTTCCTTTTTTGTCCTCAAGCCATTTTTCCACCTCTTTCAATTGAAAGCCGACCGCTTCAAAACCGGTCCCTCCCGGTACTTTTCGCCTGGCCACTGCCGCCTGATAATCGAGGGCGGCATAGACATCTTCATCAATGACCCGGGAGACGCCTTTCAACTCTTTAAGTCCCAGATCCTCCAGCCCCAGTCCCTTGTCTTCGGCCAGAGCGACCAGCCTGCCCGTGATGCGATGGGCCTCCCGAAAAGGCAGACCCTTGTGAACCAGGTAGTCGGCCAGTTCCGTTGCATTCAGAAAACCCGACTTCATCGCCCTGCGCATCCTGTCCGGGTCAAAGACAAGGACTTTGGTCATGGCCGCCATGATGCGAAGGGATGAATCAAGGCATTTGTCGGTACGGATAAATCCCTGCTTGTCCTCTTGCAGGTCCCGGTTGTAGGTCAGGGGAAGTCCTTTGAGGACGGTAAACAGGGCCACCAGATCACCCAGGACCTGGCCGGCCTTGCCCCGCATCAGTTCCGGAACGTCGGGGTTCTTTTTCTGAGGCATGATGGAGGACCCGGTGGCGAATCCATCCGGAAGCCGTAAAAAACCGAAATTTGGATTGGACCAGAGGATCAACTCTTCACAGAACCTGCTCAGATGATTCATGATCACCCCGGCCACAAACAAGCCCTCCAGCACAAAATCCCTGTCCGAGACGGCATCCATGCTGTTGGCAAAGACCCGGTCAAAGCCGAGTTGAGCGGCGGTGAACGCGGGATCGAGCGGATAGGTGGTCCCGGCCAGAGCCGCGGCCCCCAAAGGGGAGACCCGGACCCTTTTCTGGCAGTCCTCGATCCTCTCAAAATCCCGCTTGAACATCTGGACATAGGCCAGGAGATGTTGGGCCAGGGTCACTGGCTGGGCCGGCTGCAGGTGCGTGTAGCCCGGGAGGAGGGTTTCCTGATGGGCCCCGGCCTGAAGACTGAGGCCGCGGATCATCTGCCAAAGCCCTGCAGACCACGATTCGAGTTTCTCTGAGACATACATGCGGAAATCCGCGGCCACCTGATCATTGCGGCTGCGTCCGGTGTGCAGCTTCTGCCCCACCTTCCCCACCAGCTCGGTCAAGCGGTGCTCCACATTCATGTGCACGTCTTCCAGGTCCTTGCGCCAGACAAAAGCGCCCTGCTCGATCTCCGAGCGGACACGATCCAGGCCGTGGACCAGCTGTTCGGCTTCCTCTTCTGTAAGAACCCCCTGCCGGGCCAGCATTCGAGCATGGGCCTTGGAACAGGCTATGTCCTGCTTATAAAAGCAGCGGTCAACCTCGGTCGATTCGGTGTAGTCCAGGACCAGCTCATCGATTTCACCGGAAAATCTGCCGTCCCACATTTTTTTATCAGTCATTCTATACCGCTCCAACTCCAGAGGTCATTGCAACTTCAGAGCTCTTTCCAGCGAGATGAAGTTTGTAAGAATTTTTGGACACTTTAATGTGACTTATCTGTACCTTGAGGTTTCAGGAGTCAGATTTTAAGGCATTGATATTGTGTATCTTTTCTTTCCCTGACACCTGAAACCTGTGAAATGTCCAATTTTGATGTCAAAGTAATCATTTTAAGCAATTAACTTTCATAATTGGAACAGGTGTACGAAATCTGATCTTACAACCCACCCAGCACGAGCTCTTTTTCAGGCCTGTCCCGGATCGTCTCCAGGGCCTGCTCGGTCAGTTCCTGCATAAGGGGGCCATGTTCGAATCCGGCCAGATGCAAAACGCCGTGGGCCAGCAAGCGGTAAAGGTGTTCAGCCGGGTCCTGACCATAGAGACAGGCTTCCCTGAACAGGGTTTCCAGGGAAAGACAGATCTGACCCAGACGGCCGTCCCGGGTTTCGGTCTGTTCCGGAAAACTGAGAACGTTGGTTGGTCCGCAGAGTCCGAGGAAACGGCTGTTCAGACCGGTAATGCCCCTGTCCCCGGTTAGTCGCAGGACGAGTCCCCGGTCCTGTAATTCAAATGTCTCCAGGATGAGATGCAGGCCCCTGGTCAGTGCCCTTTTGGACAAGGCAGCCGACCCGGAGATCCGCAGGTCATCGATTTCAAGCTCAATCAAAATCACCTGCTTGCATATTCTTCATAGGCCTGGACTATCTTCACCACCAGATCGTGCCTGACCACATCCGGATGCTGAAAATATACAAAGCCGACGTCATCTATCCCGGAGAGGACCTCTTCTGCCTGGAGCAGTCCGGATCTGACATTACCCGGCAGATCGATCTGGGTTTTGTCTCCAGTTATCAGAGCCTGGGAGCCTTGTCCCATCCTGGTCAAAAACATCTTCATCTGCTCGGGGGTCGTGTTCTGGGCTTCATCAAGGATGATGAAGGCCCGGTTCAAGGTCCTGCCCCGCATGAATGCCAGCGGGGCGATTTCAATGACTCCGGTCTGGATCATCTCCTGGACTTTTTTAAAATCGAGCATCTCATAGAGGGCATCGTACAGGGGTCGCAGGTAGGGGTCCACCTTCTCCAGGATATCGCCGGGTAAAAAGCCGAGCTTTTCCCCTGCTTCCAGAGCCGGCCTGGTCAGGATGAGTTTTCGAACCCTTCCCTGGAGTAAAAATGAAACAGCCATGGCCACCGCCAGATAGGTCTTGCCTGTACCGGCGGGCCCGATCCCGAAAACCAGCTCCTTCTCCTTGATTTCTTGCAGGTATTTCCGCTGATTGATGCTTTTGGGGGCTATGGTCTTCTTCGGAGAGACCGCAAACACAGTGTCTGAAAGCATTTTCTGCAGATCAGCCCCGGGGTCCTGCTGCAGGATCCTGAGGGCGTCATCCATGTCCTTTTGGAAGAAGGTCTGACCGGAGCGCAGCATATCGTACAACTGAATCAGGCAGTTACAGGCTGTATTCAAAGGACCTTCTACTTCAGCCTGCAAATTGAGTTTGTTCCCGCGAACATGGATGACTACTCCCAGTTTGTCCCGGAGCAGGTCGATATTTTTTTCCTGAGGTCCGAAAAGCTCTCTGGCGATTGAACTCTCTTGAAATTCAATTTCCTTTTCAAATCTTGGCTGAGTGCTATTCATTCTCTCGTGTTTTGAAAAAAGAAAGCCAGGGATCGTCCTTCCGGCAATCTCCATTTTCCAATATTCAATGTTCAACAATCAC
>JAIPER010000158.1 GCA_021737115.1 Desulfohalobiaceae bacterium | reverse complement strand
TGCAAAAAAGAATTGTGCCCACGGATCGGACACGGAAAAGGGAGAAGAATATTGCCCACGGAACACACGGAAGGACACGGAAAAGGGAGAAGATGACTACTTTTGTCCGTCAGGAAAAAGAACCTGCCGGACAAAAACTTTCCCCGCTGTCGCGGTGGGGCTGCTTCCATTTATTCAGTGTGTTCCGTGGGCTATACATTTGCTTTCTGTCATTTCAAAGTATCGACGGAAGACTACCTATAATTGAGTCACTGTTATAAAAAATAAGAAAATGGTATTGCCCAAAGGCTTTTTTCTTTTTCTTAACCGTGAACGGTGAACGGTGAACCATCCGGGTTGCGGGCGCAGCCCGCTTTAAACTACATATCCGGGATATTTTCCGGATCAATGCCGAGTCTGGTGAACCAGTCCAGATGTTTCCGCATAAACGAGCAGCTTTGACAGAAGCTCTCCTTGGAGTGAGTTTCCAGGGCAATGCTCGGGGTGAGTTCTAAAAGCTCCAGGGCGAAAAACAGTTCCTCCCAGGGGATCATTCCCTGTCCGAGCCCCAAGTGCTTGTCGGCGATCCCGTCATTGTCATGGAGGTGCAGGTGCCCTAAATAGGGGGACAGGGTCTGTATCCACTTGGAGAGATTCTGGTACTGCCCCCCGCCGCCGTAGCTCGACCAGTGGCCAACGTCCAGGCAGCAGCGGATCAGGTTGTGATCAGCCAGTTCGCAGAGGAGATCACTCAATGGACGGGGGTCGTTCTCTCTGACGTTTTCCAGAAAGATGACCGGATGGCCGGGCCAGGATGACAGCACCTGATTCCAGGTGTCCACGGCCCGGTTCAGCCATTTGGAGAACAAGTCGTTGTAGAGCGGGATAAAATAGGCGTGGCCAACCAGGTACTTGGGATCATAGATCTTGGCTACCTTGATGGCCTTCTGGAGTCGTTGTCTGGTGGCATCCAAAATCAGGTCGTCGAGGCTGCCGGGTTGCAGATCGTGATAGGGGAGATGAATACCACAGGTGAGGCCGGCTTCGAACAAGACAGTGGCCAGGCCTTGATGCCAGTCAAGATCGAGGTGGTCCAGGGACATGGCATCAAGAGCCAGTTCCGGGTGGATGTTTTCTCTGAGAAACGAATCAAGACACGAATGGTCTTCGGCAATGTGACGTATCGGAAGATATACAAAAAAATTTCCCATGTCACTTCCTTTAAACGAGGGCTTCATAACCATGCTCAAAGCTCTTGACTTTGCTGATGAGACAATAGCTCTTCTTTGGTGAAAAGGGCTTCCAGTTTGTATCCGTGTTGTCGGAGCAGCTCTGTTCCGCCTTCTTTGCGGTCAAGAACGCACAGAATCTGGACAATCCGAAGTCCGGCCTCCCGTGTCCGGCGGCAGGCGGTGAGCAAGCTCCCCCCGGTGGTAACTACGTCTTCGAGGACCGCCACTCTGGTCCCTTCTGAAAAATTCGCCAGTCCTTCTAAATACTGGTTCGTCCCGTGTCCCTTGGCCTTTTTCCGGACAATGAACCCGGGAAGAGACCGGCCCTCAACAAAAGAGAGGACGCTGACACAGCTCACCAGGGGGTCTGCTCCCAGGGTCATCCCGCCAACGCCCTGGATTTCAGGTTTGAGGAGCTGAAGAAAGCAACGGCCTAAAAGATATCCACCTTCGGCATCAAGAGCAGTCTGTTTGCAGTCGAAATAGTAATCGCTTTTCAGACCGGAGGTCAGAGTGACTTCCCCCCGGACATAGGATTTTTGCAGAAGGAGCTGGGCCAGGCGGGATATGTCGTTCACGCTTCCTCCGCAAAGACCCTGTGGAAAATCAGGTCTTCATGTTCTATGTAATAGCCGGGGTCGAATATTTCGTCCAGGGATGACGGGGCTAAATGCTCTTTGATCTTCAGGCTCCCTTTGATCAACTTGTCAAAGGGGGTCTTTTCTTTCCAGGCCCGCATGGCCAGTTCCTGGACCAGTTCGTAGGCCTTCTGCCTGGTAAGGCCGGCCTCCACCAGAGCCAAAAGCACCCGCTGCGAGAAGTAGAGATTGTAGGAACTTTGCAGGTTATGTTCCATGTTCTCGGGCTTGACCTGAAGACCATCAAGGACAGAAGACATGCGGTGGAGCATGTAATCGATCAGGATCGTGGAATCCGGCATGATCACCCGTTCCACCGAAGAGTGACTGATATCCCGTTCGTGCCACAGGGGCATGTTCTCCATGGCCGCCAGGGAATTGCTCCGGACCAGTCTGGCCAGGCCGCACATGTTTTCGGCGGAAATGGGATTCTTTTTGTGGGGCATGGCTGAGGAACCCTTCTGTCCTTTGGCAAAGCCCTCTTCAACCTCCAGGACCTCTGTCCGTTGCAGATGCCTGAGCTCCGTGGCCAATCGTTCGATGCCTCCGGCAATCAGGGCCAGAATCTGAAAAAAGTAGGCGTGCCGATCCCTCTGGATAATCTGGGTGGAAATGGGATCCGGGTCCAGGCCCAGGATGGAGCAGGTGATTTTTTCCACTTCCGGTTGCAGATGGGCGTATGTGCCGACAGCTCCGGATATTTTTCCCACAAGAACATCATCCAGAGCCTGTTCAAGCCGACGCCTGTGCCTTTGGAATTCTGCGTAGAACCCGGCCATCTTGAGACCGAAGCTCGTGGGCTCGGCATGAACCCCGTGGGTCCGGCCCATGATCAATCTGCCTTTGTGCCGGAAGGCCAGGTCCTTCAGGCAGGCCAGGACCCGGTCGAGTTCAATAAAGATAAGCTCTCCGGCCTGCTTGAAGAGGAGGCCGTTCGCTGTATCCGTTATATCGGATGAGGTGCAGCCGAGATGGATGAACCTGGAAGCAGGGCCGACTTTTTCTTCGACCGCCGTTAAAAAGGCGATGACATCATGTTTGGTTTGTTCCTCAATGGCCAGCAGGCGTTGGAGATCAAAGTCCGCTTTTGCCCGGATCTGTTCCATCTCGGCTTGCGGAATGCACCCGATTTGGAACCAGGCCTCGCAGACAGCGATCTCCACTTCCAGCCAGGCCCTGAACCTGTTCTCCAGACTCCAGATCCGGCCCATTTCTTGACGAGTGTAACGTTCAATCATGCTTTAATTGCTGGCTGGGCATTAACAGAGAATCGTCGTTCGGAGTTAGGGGCGAAAATGGCCGGGCCTGATGTTACCGGGGCTCGGTTTTGGGTTTCGACTCCGTTGAACCGCCTGTCTGCTTGCCGGATTGAACCTTTTCCGTTGCCGGCTGGTCTTGTTTCTTGTCTCCATTGCCGCTCGAGGCCGCGTCATTGCCTTTCTCAACTTTTTGATCGCCGTTGGATTTGGCAGTGGTTTTGGCGGTTTCCTGGTCACCGTTTTTCTTGCTTCCCTCGGCGTAATCAGTGACGTACCAGCCGGAGCCCTTCAGGATAAAGGCCGTGTTGGATATCAATCTCTTGGAAGCAGCGCCGCAATCCGGGCATTCGACCTCTCTGTCCGCAAAATCTTTTTGCCATTCTTCAAAAATGTGTGAACAATTTGAGCAAGAATATTCATATATGGGCATTTCTCTCCTCCTCGACGAGAAATTTAGGGGAATTTTCAGGGGAGATTTTCCCTGACCGGAACATACATAAGCAGTCCCGGCGGAAAGTCAACGCCTTACCCCTTTCTTGCTTCAGCCTTGGCTTCCCTGATTCTCTGCTTTTCTCTCTTCTCTTTGCGTTTGCGTCTGCGGTCCAGTTCTTTTTTCCGCTCGATCTTTTTATGTCGTGCCATTGTATTTCCTCCTTTGAAAGGTTTTCTTTGTATCAAGAAATCAGAGATCTTGTCCAGATTAAATTTTATTCATTAAATCAGTGATGATAGGGATGATTGGACAAAATGGTAGCGGCCCTGTACAACTGCTCGACAAGAACGACCCTGGCCAGTTCATGGGGCAGGGTCAAAAGCCCGAAACTCAGGAGGAGATGACTTCGTTTTTTGAGTCCTTCGGACAGTCCAAAAGATCCTCCTATAATGAAACAGGGGTCAAGGCCAGGGTCTTGATGCCAGCTCCGGATACAGGCAGCGAATGAGTCCGAAGTGTACTGACTGCCTTGACTGTCCAGGGAAATCAAACGGTCTCTTGGCGTTATCTTCTTTTTGATGGCCTCCTCTTCCACCTCACGTTTGTTTTTCACAGAGAGATTGCCGGGCGCGGCCTTGAGGCAGACTTCCTGTATGGTGAAGTATCTGGAAAGTTTTTGGAGATAATTGTCAACAGCCGATTGCCAATATCTCTTTTTCAGTTTTCCTATCCAGATGAACTTTATTTTTTTGGACATCTTCAGCGGGGCAGTCAGCCTTGGCCTGTTTTTTCCGGTAAATCCGGGATTGCGAAACAAAATCGGACTGTATTCAAGTTTTCCGATGCATGGATTAATTCCGGAATCAACTTGACGAATTTAGCAGAAATTTGCAAATATCGATTTTTGAATACACTGATCCAATTTTGGTTTTTACAACAAAAACAGGCGACCCCAAGTGCCTAAGCCCAAATTTCGCAAAAAGCTAAGTTGGATCAGTATAAGACGTTTAAAAGCGAAGAGATGAAAAAAAATCCCTCCATCCTGACTACAACCCTGTGCATGCTCCTGCTGTTCATGTTAAGCGGAGGCATTCAGGCTCAGACCATAGAACTGAAAAAAATGGCCCTGGACAACAGAGGCGATACCCTCCAGCTCCATTTCGGGTTTGCACCACAGGAATTTGATGAGTTTCAGGAGTTGCTTGGGGATGGAGTCCCCCTGAAATTGACCTGCAAGGCTTCCTTGTTACGAATGGTTTCGTTCTGGCCGGATAAGATGGTCTCGCAGGAGGAAATCTCCTTTGCCTTAAAAGCCGACACCCTGTCCCAGGAATATATCTTAACCGATCTCGGTGCCAAACGAAGCGTGGAGAACAAAGAGCTTGAATCTCTATTGCGGACCAATCTTGGGGAATTGTCTGTAAACCTTGGGGATTGGAAGTCGCTGGTCCAGGGCCGGGAGTATGTCCTGGAGCTCGAGATCAGCTTGACGCGGGACGACTACCCGGCCTGGCTGAAAATAGCCCTGTTTTTCTGGTCTGGACAGGTCCTCAAGAACAAAACATACAAGATGAAATTTACATATTGAATACTAAATGTCCAACACAGGCTACCAGACGTCTCAGAGCGAGAATCAGATCCAGGGCGATCATTTCGGATCTGGAGACACAGCATACCCTTCTACCCCCCGCGATTTAATCCAGGCCCATAGCTCTGCCTCAAGCAGGAATAAACCCCGTCGAATAGAATTGCTGCTGGCTCTATTGGCCTTTCTGGTTATCGTTGTGGCCAGTTGGATAGAGCTGAAGTTTTTCGGGGTCAATTCGTATCTCTTTCTGGTGGTTTTCAATCTCAACCTGATTCTGCTTTTGGTCATCCTCTTTCTGGTGATCCGCAACGGAGTCAAGCTCTTCCTGGACAGAAAACGCAAGGTGAGAGGGTCCGGTCTGCGTTCAAAACTGGTGCTGGCCTTTATCTCGCTCTCCTTGATCCCCACTATCCTCATGTTCCTGGTGGCGGTTAAATTTGTGCAGACTTCCGTTGATTACTGGTTCCGGGGCAAGATAGAAAGTTCATTGGATCAGTCCCTGGAGATCGGTCAGTCGTTCTATTCGCTATCCCGGGAAGAACTCGAACGGCAGGGAACATTCATCGTCGAGGAGATTCGGGGAAAAGAACTTCTCTGGGGGGCCAAGGGGATGGATCAGTTCTTACAGGACAAGGCCTCGGAATATGGGTTGACTCTGATTGGGGTCCTGACTCCGGCCTTGCAGGAGCAGAATTGGCATGCCGGGACGGAATGGGTGGACAACTGGCCTGAAATAAAGAACAAAATCGACTGGAAGGGGCTGAAAAAAGAGCCCAGATACTGGTCCACTTTGCTCAACGACCAAAAGATGGACCTTGTTGTCGGGATTGTGCCTGTTGACAAAGCCAACACCGGTTTTCTCATCCTGGGAGACTCCATTGGCCAGGGACTGCTTCTGAAAATGAATCAGATCGTTCAAGGCGTGAAAGAGTACAAAAAGATAAAAACCCTGAAACAGCCTTTAAAGGTAGCCTTTTATCTCATCCTGGGCTCCATGACCCTGTTGATCATTTTCGGGGCGATGTGGTTCGGGTTTCGACTGGCCAAAGAGATATCCGCTCCGATCCAGGCCCTTTCCCTGGGGACTCAGCGCATTGCCGACGGCGATCTGGGGGTGCGGCTGGAAGACAATTCCGCAGACGAACTCGGCGTCCTGGTCCAGTTGTTCAATGCCATGGTGGAAGATCTGGGAAAAAGCCGTCAAGGATTGAACAGGGCCAATCAGGATCTGGCGGATCGAAACCTCGAACTGGAGCAGCGGCGGGAGTACATGGAGGCGGTGCTCAATACCATCACCTCCGGGGTTATTTCTCTGGACCAGAATAAACAAATCAGCACAGTCAACAAAGCGGCTGAGGACATTCTGAAGGCCGGTTCCGAAACCTTGATAGGCCGCAACCCTTTGGATCTGCTTCCGGAAAAGTACGGCAATCTCCTGCGTCCGGCTTTGGACAGGCTCAAAGAGGCCCCCAATACCCACTGGCAGCGACAGCTCGATCTGCGCCTGGGGCAGGAGGAAGCCAAAATTGTGGTCAACGCGGTCGGGCTCAGGGGAGGTCAGGGGGAAGACATCGGGATGCTCTTTGTCTTTGAAGATGTCACCGAACTGGACAAGATGCAGCGCATGGCGGCCTGGAGGGAGGTGGCCAAGAGGATTGCCCATGAAATCAAAAACCCCCTAACCCCGATCAAGCTCTCGGCCCAACGCTTGGAGCGCAAGTTTGGAAAGGATTTCCAGGACGAGAGCTTCGTGGAGTGCACAACCCTGATCGTCAGGCAGGTGGAGCACCTGCAGCAGATGGTCCAGGAGTTTTCCAGGTTCGCCAGACTCCCGGAGGTCACCCCTGAATACAACCGTCTGGAGCCCTTGCTGGAAGAAGTCATCGCCTTTTTTCAAAACAGCCACGCCCATATCGACTGGCGGCTGGACTCGACACAAGCCCTGCCGGGGTTTAAATTCGACCGCTCGGCCATGAAGCAGGTCTTCATCAACATCTTGACCAATGCTTCCGAAGTGCTGGATGGAGCTCCTGAGCCCGTGGTTACGGTCAAGGTTGGTTTTGATCAGCATACCGGATGGGTCAAAGTGGAATTCATGGATAATGGACCCGGCCTTGATGAAGAAGAGAGCTATCAACTGTTTGAACCGTATTTTTCCAAGAAAAAGGGAAACACCGGTCTGGGGCTGACCATCGTCAAATCAATCGTCAGCGACCACAGGGGCTATGTCCGGGTTCGAAAGAATCAGCCAAGGGGCAGTGTCTTTATCATAGAATTGCCGGTCTAATAACCGGTTTTTTTGCGGACCAAACGGTCCGCAAAAAAACCGGATAAATACAGTTGACAGGAAAGAATCAGGCCTTTATTTGCAAGTACAGACCTCTTTCCAGTGAGCTGAAATTTGTACGAATTTTTGGACACTTTGGTGTGACTTATCTGTATCTTGAGGTTTCATGTTTCAGATTTTAAGGCATTTATATTGTGAATCTTTTCTTTACCTGACACCCGAAACCTCGTATGAGACTCCGGTTATAGACAACGAACCGGTCACAGGGCTCTCTTTCGCTAAGACGCTTCCGGCTCTCGGTTTTCTAAGGCTCGCTCATGGGGGATCCCTACCCCCTCCGGACTCTTAGGCTCTGCCCTAAACTATGATCTTGCATAATCGAGAACTCTTTGCGGATTTATGGTTTTAGTCATGAGACACGGTCCGGTTTCCCCCATGTCGCGAACCAAAGAAAACCAGAGAACCTCTCAGCGAGGGGCGCGCAAGAGAA
>JAIPER010000157.1 GCA_021737115.1 Desulfohalobiaceae bacterium | reverse complement strand
ATAGCCCGGGACCGTTTAAAACAGTTGCTGGATACAAACGAGAAAACGCTGACTGATAGCTATGAGCACTGGGTGGAGGATTATATCAGAGAAAGCACAGACCGGGAAAAGATCTGGACCGAAGCCATAGCAGCCGGTTCCGTCGAATTTATTGAGGGTGTCAAAGCCAGGCTAGGGTTAAAGGCCAGGCATCGACGAATTAGCACAGACGGGGACGGTCAGGATGCCGTGTATGCGTTACAGGAGCCGCTTGCTGCTTACAACGCTGATTTTAACGGGAAAATCGGGGCTCTAAAAGGTAAAAACGGGCTTTTGTGGAACGTATTTAGTGATATTTGAGATGGTTATATAGGTCCGACCCCCAGCCGCAGCGAGTCAAAAAAAAATTTCAAAGATCCTGGAGAATCATCAGGATCCAGACGAGAACGACGACACATCCTCATGATGGCAGTCAAAGATTTGGGACAGTCTACTGGTAACCAGAAGGAGGCCTGTGAAGCCTTGAACATACCTCGGGCCTCCTTTTACAGGTATTTTGCCCTAAAATCCCCCAAAAAAGAGCGACCAAAGCCACCCTTGGCCCTTAGCCAGGAAGAAGAACAGGAAGTCCTGGATACCCTTCATTCAGAGCGTTTCCAGGATAAAGCTCCCCATGAGGTCTATGCCACCCTTCTGGATGAAGGGACCCATCTCTGTTCTGTGCGCACCATGTATCGCATCTTGGATAAAAACCAAGAAGTTAAAGATCGAAGACAACATGTGAGCCGTGCCCACTACGTCAAGCCAGAGCTTTTGGCTACAGCCCCAAACCAGGTCTGGTCCTGGGACATCACCAAGCTTAAGGGTCCGGCAAAATGGACATATTTCTATTTGTACGTGATTCTGGACATCTTCAGCAGATACGTTGTTGGCTGGATGGTGGCGGAAAGAGAAAGCTCCACCCTAGCCCAGCATCTTATTGCTCAGACATGCCAGAAACAGGGCATTGTCGAAGAACAGCTGACAATCCATGCTGATAGAGGGGCAAGTATGAGATCAAAGCCTGTAGCCCACCTGTTGTCGGACCTGGGGGTCACAAAGACCCATAGCCGGCCATATACCAGCAACGATAATCCGTATTCTGAATCTCAGTTCCGTACTTTAAAATATTGTCCTGAATTTCCTGAACGTTTTGGATCAATTCAAGATTCTCGGAGCTTCTGTTGTCCGTTTTTCACGTGGTACAATAATGAGCACAAGCATTCAGGAGTTAGCTTACTGGCCCCTGCAGTGGTACATTACGGCCAAGCCGAAGAAGTCATTTCTACAAGAAATCAGGCACTTGAGCAAGCTTACCTAAACAAACCGCATCGTTTTAAGTACAAGAAACCAGAGCATCCACCAGTGCCAACAGAGGCATGGATCAATAAACCTAATGCTGAAAATGGGTGCTAAATTTTGGCATGAATGTGTCTCATTTTCATTGACAGATTCCGCCGGGACAGGTATATTGCCCAAAGGATCAACTCCACGCTCCTGACCGGGGAAACAGGCCTGGTTTTTCTGGGTCTGCTGCACAATGTAAGACCTTTTCTGGACCGAGACATAACGATCCGTCTCATTTCCTGACCACAGTCAAGGAGGAGCGGTTCACAGATGTCTGAAGGCAACTCCAGGATTTTGATTGTAGATGATGAACCGGATATTTGTTCTCTATTTTCTAAGCTCATGCATCGAGAAGGATATGAATTCCTTGTAGCTTACACAGGGCATGAGGCATTGCGGTCCATTCGATTTGAGTATCCGGACATCATGCTTTTGGATATAAAACTCCCGGACTTGGATGGCCGGGAGGTGATGAGCCAGGCCCTGGCCATAGACCCACTCCTGCGCATCATTATGGTCACGGCCTATTCCGATACTGATCTGGTGATCAATGCAGTTAAAGGAGGAGCGTACAGTTATTTGACCAAACCTGTCAGCGAACGCGAACTGGTTCAAACAGTGCGCAACGCTCTTCTGGCCAGGAAAAGTGTTGTCTCTCAACAGGAAGGGACAGAGGTTGAAAATGAAAATATCAGCTTAAGCAAGATAATGGGCCCCAGTCCTGCTGTTTCCAAGCTCATAGCAGATATCAACACCGTGGCCCAGACGGAGTTTAATGTCATCATTCAGGGGGAAACAGGGGCGGGAAAAGAGGTTGTGGCCAAGGGATTGCATCAATTGAGTGTGCGGCGGAAAGGGCCTTTTGTGGCCATTGATTGCGGAGCCATTCCGGAAACTCTGTTGGAGAGTGAATTGTTCGGTCATCAGCGCGGGGCCTTCACCGGGGCTCAGTCCAATAAGGCCGGAAAGTTTGAGGTGGCTGCCGGCGGGACCCTCTTCTTGGATGAGATCAACAACATGCCCCTGAGTTCACAGATGAAGCTGTTGCGGATCATCCAGGAACGGCAGGTTGTTCGCCTGGGGGGGACAAAAGGCCAGGACATCAATGTCCGCCTGCTCGTAGCTGCAAATTCTGACCTGTATGCCGCTGTGCAGAGCAACCTTTTCCGCAGTGATCTGTACTATCGATTAAATGAGTTCATCTTACGCATTCCCCCTTTACGCGAGCGGCAGGAGGATATTCCCTATCTGGCTGAACGATTCCGGGAGCAGGCCAACTGTGATTTGGGAAAGAATGTTTTTGCCTTTGATCAGGCCGCCTTGGGCCTGTTGATGCGTTATTCCTGGCCCGGAAATGTGCGACAGCTTCGATCTACAATTCGGCAAGCTGTTTTATTGGCCGAGGAACAAATCCTTGAGAAAGACATACGTCTTGATGGTCAGCCGTCGAATCATCTATTGCAAGCAGAGTCCGGTGATCAATGCTTCTGGTCCGGAAAGGGCTTGCGCGAAATTGTTCAGGAAAACACCCGGGATCTTGAACGGAAGGTCATTTCCTCGGTATTGCTGTATACCAAGGGCAATAAGGCCGAAGCAGCCAGGCTGCTCTCTGTTGACTACAAGACATTGCATACTAAAATCAAGCAATTAGGTATTTATGATTGAATATTCAATCCAAAGGAGTCATGTATGAGCGATAATCGGGATCAGGGATCAAAAAAAGGCGGGATCGAGGGCATCCTGGGTGGATTGGGTGACTTAGTGGATAAATTGGGAACCTTGGCGGACAAAGGTGAAAAACTGTCCCGCAGCGGGGAGTTTGAATGGGAAGGAAAAGATAAAGATGTCAAAGGCATCTATGGCTTTTCCGTCAAGTTCGGTATCGGGGGGGAGGAGGTCAAGGTCGAGCCCTTTGGCAATATCCGCAAAGACGAGAACTCAGGCCAGACAGTGGTGGAGAAAGAGCTGGAACCAGTGGTGGATGTGTTTGAGGAGGATGACCATATTTTGATTGTGGCTGAAATGCCGGGAATCAGCCGGGAGGATGTAGTGGTCACCGTCCAGGACCACGAATTGGAGCTGGTGGCCACGAAGGGCCAGCGCCGGTATCGAAAGCAGATCACTCTTTCCAGGGCCTGCCCCCAGAACAAGGTGGAAGTGAACAGCAATAACGGGATCGTGGAAATACGGTGCTGAATATGACAGAAGAGCAATCCATCCAGCTCAAGGTGGCTGAAGGCATGGCCAAGGATATGGGGCGGGCCTTTGCCCGCCTTGATCCCCAGGATATGGACCGGTTGGGAGTCGCCTTGGGGGATATTGTCCAGATTCAGGGCAAGAGCACAACCTATGGCCGGGTTATGCCCGCCTATCGCCAAGACAGGGGGCAAAAGAGGGTGCAGTTGGACGGGATCACCCGGGAAAACGCCAAAGCAGGCCTGGATGAAAGCGTGATACTGAAAAAGATTGCCTGCAGCCCGGCCCAAAAGGTGGTCCTTGGGCCCTTAAACATCCTGCCCAGCCCCCAGGACTCCAGATATATCGCCGGCCTGATGGACGGTATTCCTGTGCAGGAAGGAGAACGGGTGCGCTGCACCCTGTTCGGCAGCAGGGCCGCCGATTTCAAGGTGGAGCAGACCCAGCCCGGCGGGCCGGTCCTCATTTCCGAACATACCGTCCTGGATACCGGACAGAAGGGAAAAGAACGCCGGGAGGCAGTGATTGCATATGAGGATATCGGCGGTCTTAAAGGACAGATGCAACGGATCAGGGAGACCATAGAACTGCCGTTGCGCTATCCAGAGATCTTTGAGCGTTTGGGCATTGAGGCCCCCAAAGGGGTTTTGCTGCATGGGCCCCCTGGGTGCGGCAAGACCTTGATCGCCAGAGCCATTGCCCAGGCTACTGAGGCCAGGTTCTTCACCATTAACGGCCCGGAGATTGTGCACAAATTTTACGGGGAAAGCGAGGCCCATCTGCGCAAGCTCTTTGAAGAAGCGGCCAAGAAAGCCCCGAGCATTATTTTTATCGATGAAATTGACGCCATTGCCCCTAAACGGGAAAAGGTGGTCGGAGATGTGGAAAAGCGGGTGGTGGCTCAGCTTTTGGCTCTTATGGATGGCATGGCCCAGCGCAAGAACTTGATGGTCATTGCGGCCACCAATATCCCCAATGCCCTTGATCCTGCTCTGCGCCGTCCGGGGCGTTTTGATCGGGAGATTTCCATCCCTATTCCGGATCGAACCGGCCGTCGTGAAATTATAGACATCCACAGCCGGGGTATGCCCTTAAACGATGATGTGGATTTGCAGCACCTGGCGGATATCACCCATGGATTTGTGGGAGCGGATCTGCACGCCTTGTGCCGGGAGGCGGCCATGGCCTGCCTGCGGCGGATCATTCCGGATATTGATTTTGCCCAGAGTGCAATTCCCTATGATCAGCTGATAAACCTGAAGGTGGGCATGGATGATTTCGTGCTGGCCATGCGCCAGATTGAACCTAGCGCCATCCGTGAGGTCTTTGTGGATGTGCCGGACGTTACCTGGCAGCAGGTGGGAGGGCTGGAGGAGGTCAAACAGACCCTGACCGAGGCCGTGGAGTGGCCTTTGCGGTATCCGGAGCTCTTTGCCCGGGCCGGTATCCATCCACCCAAAGGCCTGTTGATTTACGGTCCCCCCGGATGCGGCAAGACCCTGCTGGCCAAGGCGGTGGCCAATGAGAGCCAAGCCAACTTTATATCGGTCAAGGGACCGGCCCTGCTATCCAAGTATGTGGGGGAATCGGAGCAAGGTATCCGGGAGGTGTTCCATAAGGCCCGGCAGGCCGCCCCCTGCATAATCTTTTTTGACGAGATCGATGCCCTGTTCCCGGTCCGGGGGGCTGCCGGGCAGGACTCCGGGGTCACCCAGCGGGTATTGAGTCAGTTTCTGGCTGAGTTGGACGGCATAGAGGAGCTCAAAGGGGTATTTATCCTGGGGGCCACCAACAGGAAGGATATCCTGGATCCGGCCATACTTCGACCCGGGCGGTTTGATGAGCTGGTGGAAGTGCCTTTACCCGATGAGGCCACCCGCCGGGCCATATTTGAGGTCCATATGGGCAACAAACCAGTGCAGAATCATGTGTCCTTATCTGAGCTGGCCGCTTCATCTCAGGGTTTAAGCAGCGCCGAGATCGCCTCTGTGTGCAATCAGGCTGCCCTTATGGCCTTGCGTCGGGCCATGCCGGAGGGTCCGGTTCAAGATACTGACCAGGAGATTGGCCTTACCCGGGAGGACCTGACCACCGCCTTGAGCAATATGCAGTTGAGGATTTGACATGTCATCTGATCCATCCACTCCCACCCGGATTGTGTACGTGTATTGCCTGGCCCAGCCGGAGAGCATCCCTTCTTTGCAGACCGTACCCGGGATTGAGGACGAGCCGCCCTTTACCTTTCAGCTCGGGGCCTTGAGCGCAGTGGTCAGCCGGGTGGAGGCCCGGACCTTTTGTGGCCCTGAGGCCCACACGCGGTTGCAGGATCCGGCCTGGATCGGTCCCAAAGCCATAGGTCACGAACGGGTTGTGGAGCATGTCATGCAAGGCGGCCCGGTATTGCCGGTTCCTTTAGGTACCCTGTTTTCCTCCCTGCCCCGGCTTGAGCGCTTCCTGGCCGCCAATGAGTCCAGGGTCCTTGAATTTCTGGACCAGGGCCGAAACCGGCAGGAATGGGCGGTCAAGGTCTTTGTCCAGCTGGCTCTGGTCAAAGAGCATTTTGTGGCCTTGAAAAAAGAGGAGCACCAGGAGCAGTTGCAGGATATGTCCCCAGGCAGGCGGTACGTGGAAGAAAAAAAGCTGAGGAGGGGCGTGGAGCAGGAATTTTCCAAAAATATGAATCAGATAGCCCAGAAAATCTATGAGGACCTGCAGTATGGACAGACCCCGTGCCGGGAACGGTCCCTTCTGTCCGCAAAGGCAACAGGACAAGAGCATTCCATGCTCTTGAATACGGCCTTTTGGGTCCAGCTAGAGCATGTATCTGGTTTTGAGCAGCATTTAGCTGAGGTGCAGGAACGATATGCCCCATATGGACTGTATATGGATGTACGCGGTCCCTGGCCGCCATACAGCTTTTGTCCCCAGCTTATCCAGACCGAAGAGATACCAGCCCATGACCTGCATAGTGTATAGTATTTTTCGAAATCCTAACAAAATATCTCTTCAGCTCCCGGATGGGGTGCAGGAATCCCAGGTCCAGGTTGGGGAACGGGAGGGGCTCTGGGTGGCCTCCTCGCTCATAGATACGCAGAAGCTTGCCGGGACTGTGCAGGAGGCCATGCGCTTTTTTTCCGTCAATGAAGCCGTGTTTGACCGGCAGGACATCCCCTCCATGATCCCATTGCGCTATCAGACTGTACCCATGGATCCTACATCTGTGATCGAGTGTGTGCACAGGCAAAGGAGCAGGCTGGACCAGGTCCTGGATTTTTTGAACGGATGCGGTGAAATGGGGCTACGCATCCTCAGTTCTGACCAAGCTGGTATGAAACAAAAATATCAGCCTGAAGGAACATCTCTGGCCTCTTCCGGGACAGCCTATCTCCGCTCCCGCCAAGAAAAAAGCAGGATGCACATGATGGAGGAAGAAAAATTGCAAGAAGTGATGGACCACATCACCGCCCATTTTTCCGGCTACTGCCGTTCGTGTCTCCAAGAGACAGGGCAGGGTCACGGCCGCCACTTGCCTGGAATATATTTTTTGGTGCCCAAAGAAGGCCGGGCCGCTTTTGAAGCCCAATTTCAGTCTCTCGTTTGTCCTGAAAAATGGAAGGTCCTGATGACGGGGCTGTGGCCACCTTATAATTTTGTATCCCAGGAAGTCTTTGACCATGCAAACGGAATATAAAGAACAGGGAACCAAAGGAAACGGGCGGCATGAAAAGCTGTTCATGATGCTCTTTGAGGCCATTCCCAGCTCCATCCTGTTTGTGAATAGAGACCTGCGGGTGACCTTAGCCAACCGTAACTTCTTAACCAAGTCCCGCCGCAATTCCTCCCAGACCATCGGGCGTCCGTTAATGGACGTCATTCCCCGGATCATCCTGGAGCAGTTTCATATCGTCAAAAAAGTGGGCACCGTGTTTGCCACCAACCGCCCCACTGAGGGCCAAAAGATGCACTACCGGGCCCCGGGCTTGCCTTCCCGGGTCTACTACTATCGTCTTCTGCCCTTTGCCTGGCAGGGGCAAGTTGAACAAGTTGTCCTTTTGATGGACGATGTCACGGAACAAGTTCAGTTAAATCAGGAAGTGCGCAGGATTGAACGCCATCTGGCCAGTGTGGTGGAAAGTGCCAGTGATATCGTCTTGTCCACAGATGTTCAAGGCCGGATCCTATCCTGGAACCGGGCGGCGGAAGATGTGTCCGGGATAGGTTTGGAGGACATCAAGGGTCGGATGTTTTCCTCCATATTCGCCAGGGAGGATAGAAAAGAGGTCAAGTCGGTTTTTGTCAGCATGCAGGCTGGACAGAATTCCAAAATGGGTGAGTGGGCCTTGATCACCAAGGCCGGAGATCCCCTGCATGTGTCC
>JAIPER010000156.1 GCA_021737115.1 Desulfohalobiaceae bacterium | reverse complement strand
CGCGGATATGACGGTCATTGACGTCGAAGCGGTCGATCAGGGGTTTCACGCCAGGTTGCAGTCCCAGGCCAAGGCCTATACCTACACCCTCTGTCTGAGGCCGGAGTATGTCCTGCCTCAGCGACGGCCCTTTGTCTGGTGGACCGGGCCGCTCGATCAGGACAAGATGAGGGCCGGGGCCGGGATCCTGACCGGGAAAAAGGACTTCTGTTCGTTCATGAACGTCGGAACCCCGGTTCGAAGCACGGTCCGCAACCTGTTTGCCGTATCTTTTGCCAAGGGGATCATTGCGGAGGAACTGGTCTGTACTTTCTGGGCCGACGGCTTTTTAAAGCAGATGGTTCGAAACCTGATGGCCGGTCTGGTCGCTGTGGGCCGGGGCCGACTCAGCCGGAAAGAGCTCTTGAAGATCCTGGAGAGCAGGGATCGAGGGGAGGCACCGGCCACCGCCCCGCCCTCCGGTCTCTGCCTGCAGGAGGTCCGCTATTAATGACGGAGGGACCTGGTTTTAGCAGACAGGCGAGCCAGCGCAGTCTTTTAGCCAAACGAGACCAACTCCCTGATTTTTTGCATGTTTTCGGCGGCATGCCTCTGAGCCAGCTCTGTTCCATGGTCCAGGATGGCCCGGACTCTGTCCGGGTCCTTTTCCAGTTCCCTGCGGGTCTTTTGTATGGGTTCAAGAAAGGCTTCCGCCATGGTCACAAGCAGCTTCTTGCACTCCACACAGCCCCTGCTGGCCTGGAGGCAGCCTTCCCTGATCTCCTTATATTCCGCCCCTGGATCGAAGAGGGTCAGATAGGGAAAGAGATTGCATTTTTCAGGGCTGCCGGGGTCCTTGAGCCGCCTGCGGTCGGTGTCCGTGAGCATGGACATGATCTTGGTCTTGAGCTGGGCAGGATCTTCCTTTAAGTAGATGGCGTTGTTGTAGCTCTTGCTCATCTTTCGTCCGTCCAGCCCCGGTGTTTTGGGGGCCTGGGTCAGCTGGGACAGGGGTTCAGGGAAAAATTTCCCATACAGGGAATTGAACCTGCGGCCGATTTCCCGGCAGAGTTCCAGATGGGGCAGCTGGTCCTGTCCCACCGGGACCATGGTCGCCTGATACATGAGGATGTCCGCGGACATGAGGACGGGATAGCCCAGAAAGCCGAAGGTGTTCAGATCCTTGGACACCAGTTCCTGCTTGACCTCCTTGTAGGTCGGGTTTCTCTCCAGCCAGCCAAGGGGGGTGATCATGGACAGGAGCAGGTTCAGTTCGGCGTGCTCTTTGACCTCGGACTGCAGGAAAAAGACGCATTTTTCAGGATCCAGGCCGGAAGAAATCCAGTCGATGATCAGTTCGTTCACGAATCCCCGGATATGGTGCGGCGAAGAGTATTCACTGGTCAGGGCGTGCCAGTCGGCAACGAAAAAGTAGCATTCATGCTCTTCCTGGAGCATGGTCCAGTTCTTGAGCACACCGAAGTAGTGGCCCAGGTGGAGCGGACCGGTGGGACGCATTCCGGAGACGATACGGTGCGTTTGAGTCATGTCTGTCCTTTTTATGGTTAAATGTACTGGTATAAGTCTGGAATGAGGAGCGAACCCAGAGTGACGATCACGGGGATGACAATTTTGTGGATCGCTCCGGTCAAGAAGAGGAAGATCAGGAGGATGAAGCCGTACTTGGAATTTTTCAAAAAGGTCCGGGACAGGTCCGGGGGCAGAAGGCCGGCCAGGATGTTGCTCCCGTCCAGAGGGGGGACGGGGAGCAGGTTGAAGACTCCGAGTCCGATGTTGATGACCACCCCGTACAAGAAGATCAGAGCCAGGGGGCGGAAGATATACAGCGAAGTGGGGCCTGCGACCTGGACAAAGATCCAGGACAGGAGATGAAAGCAGAGGGCCATGAGCACAGCCAAGGCAAAGTTTGTTCCGGGCCCGGCCAGAGAGACCAGGATCAGCCCCTTCCTGGGGTTCTTGAAATAGCCCGGGTTGATGGGCACGGGTTTGGCCCAGCCGACCTTGACGATAAACAGGGCCAGGGCCCCGAGGGGGTCCAGGTGCTTTATCGGGTTCAGGGTCAGGCGCCCGGCGTCCTTGGCGGTTGGATCGCCCAGGAGATAGGCGGCGTACCCGTGAGCCACTTCATGGAAGGTGATGGCCGACAGGACGGGGATGGCCAGGATGGCGAACTGTTGTATAAAAGTAGAGATATCGAACATTGGATCACTGATCGTTCGTCGCTTGCAAGTGCCTAAAATATAATATTTCTTCTGATGTGGGATTGCAGCCGCTGTTTCAGGAAAGAATCAGGCGGGATCGACATAACCGGATTTGCGGTATGCTGATCCAGCACTTGATTTTTCAACAAAGGCGGGTATCCTTTCGAATTCTACGATTGTTCTGAAAAAAGCAAATTGGAGCTATATCATTATAATCAAAACTGAGCAAGGAAAAATTCTTGCCTTGAAACGGCGGGAGTGCTACACTATATTGATCTAACTTAGCTTTTTTGTGAAATTTGGGCCTGGAGCCTTGGGATCGCCAGTCTTTGTTGTAAAAACCAAAATTGGATCAGTATAATGTCAAAAACGATGCCCATGCGAAATCTTGCCCAGATCCTGGATGAATACATCAGCAGGCGAAATATCAGCCGGGAATTTCAGATTGCCGGAATCTGGAAGAACTGGTCCCATATTGTCGGCCCCCGCCTTATTGAGTTGGCCAGGCCCTTGGGAAAGAGAAAGAAAACCCTGGTGATCGGTGTTGAAAACAGCCTGGCCATGCAGGAGCTAGTTTTTTATTCGGAGCAAATCCTGGAACAGGTGGAGGAGTATTTGGGGTGGCAGCCATTTGACAAGATCAGCTTTGAACTGCTACATAATTCAACTTCACTTGATCAGTTGAGCCTGGGCAATGATTATCAGGCCCGGCCGGTAAAAATCCCCGATTCCATAGGGGGCCTGAAGGGACGGCTGCCGGAGGAATCCGCGGTCGGTTCCTGTTATCGGGCCTATCTGCGGTTGCTGGGCAAGGAAAGGCAGAATGAGGGTTGAGCCCAATGGCAGAGGAGAGTATTCGGCGCATTATCATTTAATCACTGTTATAAAACAAGAAAATGTATTGCCCCAAAGGCTTTTTTCTTTTTCTTAACCGTGAACCTGGAACCTTTTTTGGTTGCGGGCGAAGCCCGCTATAATATTTACTGGAGGAGAGAAGTATGAGCGAAGGACAGACCATTGAGTCACTGAACTTGAAAAAGCCCCTGGACAAGATGACCGCCAAGGAACTCCGCGAGCTGGTCATTGACAAGATGCCCCAGATTGTAGGGGCCTCTGGTATGGACAAGGATCAGCTCTTGAAGGAAATCAAGGAAGAATTGGGCCTGGTCGAGGAATCGGGGAGCAATCCCTATAAAGATCAGATTGCGAGCTCTAAGCGAAAGATCAAAGAACTGCAGGCCAAAAAAATGGAACTTTCCGGGACCGATGCAAGACGGGATAAGGATAAATACCGCAGGGAGATCAAGAAGTTGAAAAGGTTGACCCGGAGGCTGTCCGCGAGTTGAGATTATTTCGTTTTTTGGCTTGACAATCAAATGCAACTTGTTTAGAAATTCTGTCTTCAGCGCTGGGGGTTGGTCTAGTGGCAGGACGCCGGGTTCTGGCCCCGGTAGCAAAGGTTCAAATCCTTTACCCCCAGCCAAATTGATAGCGCGTCCCCATCGTCTAGCCCGGTCCAGGACACCGGCCTTTCACGCCGGCGACGGGGGTTCAAATCCCCCTGGGGACGCCAACAAAAAAATCTGAGAAAACAGCATGTTATAAAAAAGGCGCATAAGGGGCATAAAAGCCATAAGCTTTTTGTCCCTCACTGGTCGCTCACCCTGCAGTAAGTAAGCCGTCAAGATTCAAGGTACAGCCTTGAGGTCTTGACGGCTTTTTTTATTGAAGATCTTAACAAAGACCAGCTAGCGGCATGTTTGGATTATGCTCGAGATTTGGCCGAATTTGAGGTTGCAGTTTAATGTCACTCAGATTTTTCGCAGATCACTGTATTTCAAACTCCATAATCAACTCCTTACGTCAATTTGGACATGAAGTACTACGGCTTCAAGATTCTCTTCCAACAGATTCTTCAGACAAATCATGAACAGATTGCATGCCTTTCTGACTTCTCATCCAGATCCTGATTTTTATGCATATAAATTGTGGCTGGTAGAGGCTCACCGTATCAGAATTCGTGCTTGAAGTTGCCCATGATTTTATGACCCCCATCTTCCTCTCCTCACAGGAAACAAGAAGTGACCTGCAAAGCAGGACAGCAAAGAAGTTTTTTTTGATTGTGCCCTGGATAATGGCGGGATCGTGGCTGCTGATTCTACCAAGCAGCACTATCCGGTGCAAGCCAAGAACTATTTTTAATTAATCCAAAAGCTTGGTCATGGTCGAGTTCAGCTCTTCAATATCAACCGGTTTGGTCAGGTAGGCATTGAATCCATTTCGCAAATACTGGTTCATCTCTTCTTTCAAGGCATAGGCGGTCAGAGCGATGATTGGGATCTTGGGGTCAACTCCTTTGGGAGGCTTGTTTCGAATGATCCAGGTGGCTTTGGCTCCGTCCATTTCCGGCATGCGGATGTCCATGAGCACCAGGTCGAAGCGCTCCTGCGAAAGCTTCTCCAGTGCTTCCCGCCCGGTTTCGGCCAGTTCGGTGCTATGCCCCTGGCTCGTCAACAGGTCCAGTATATAGATCTGATTGAGTCTGCTGTCCTCGGCCATCAGAATGCGCAGGGGTTTCAGGATCTTATCTTTTCCTGTTTCCATCTGCGGTTCCTCGGCGATCGAATGGTCTACGCCCAAGGACAAAGTGAAGGTAAAGGTGCTGCCTTGACCTTCATGGCTGCTCACCCGGATATCCCCGTCCATAAGCTCAATCAGCTTTTTGGATATGGTCAGGCCAAGTCCGGTGCCCTCATATTCGGCATGATTCGAGGAGTGGGCCTGTTCGAAACTCTTGAAGATGGCAGCCTGTTTGTTCTTTGGAATACCGACTCCCGTATCCCTCACCTGGTATTGGAGCTGGATCTTCTCATCTCCTGCGCCGGAACCCCGGCTTACTTCGACCTGCACTCCTCCCTGGCTCGTGAATTTAACGGCGTTACCCACCACATTCAAGAGCACTTGACGCAGGTGTCCTGCATCACCGACAAGATTGGTCGGTATGTCTTCTGCAATCGAGTAATCTAAATCAAGGCCCTTGTTCCGCGCCTTGACCCGGAAGGTTTCCACGCAGGACTTCGTGATTTCATGGATATTGAGGGGCTGGTGAGTGAGCTCGAGCTTGCCGGCTTCGATCTTGGACAGATCAAGGACATCATTGATGAGATCCATGAGGTGATCCGCAGATTGGCAGGCAAATTCAAGGTATTCTTCGGCCTTGCTCTCCTCTGTGTTCTTCCTGGCGAGTTGGATCATGCCCATAATACCGTTCATGGGTGTTCGGATTTCATGGCTCATGTTGGACAAAAACTCCGACTTGGCTCTGTTGGCCGCATCTGCCTGCTCTATAGCCTGGATGAGTTCAGTTTCAGCTTGAACCCGGTCCGTGACGTCGTATCCCATGCCGATGAAACAGCGCTTTCTGCCTAAATGGATGATTTCAATTGAAATGTTGACCTGTCTGATCTCCCCGGTCTTTGTCGTGAGGGGTATCTCCTGGTTGCTGATTCGTCGTTTCCTGATGATGGTCTGTTTGAGCTGGTTGAAAGTTTCTGGACTGATAATGCCGAGTTCAGGAAAGGTTCTGCCGATTATCTCTTTGTAGTCGAAACCGATTAGACTCGAGCTGGTATTATTGACTTCAATGATCCGGCCTGTATCGGCTTCGCTGATAAACATGAATCCAGGGCTCTTGAAAAAGGCCTTGGAGAATTTTTCCTCGCTTTCGGTCAGAGCTTCACGGGTTTGCTTTTTCTCTGTTGCATCCGTTATGGTCTGGATGGCTCCGATGATTTCACCTGTATCGTCTCGCATCGGAGCGGCGCTGGAAAGAAGGACAATCGGTTGTTCACTGTTTTTGGGGTAGAACAGGAATTCCTCATTGGTGACGACTTCTCCCTGCAAGGCCCTCAGGCCAGCCATTTTCTCTCTGGGCATGGCTTCACCGTTGATGCCCCTGAGATTAAAAAGATTGATTCTATCATGTGCGGGCAGGCTGCGGATTTCCTGCAACTCGAAGCCCAGGGTGGATTCCGCTGCCGAGTTCATGCGGGTGATCTTGTGACTGGTATCGTAAAATACGACTCCATCGGCTATGGAATTCATGGCCAAAGTGTATTCCCGGGCCTGGCGACTGGCTTTCTCCTGGGTGGCTCTCAGCTCCTCCTCGTTGCGCTTGCGCTCGGTAATATCCAGTAGGACAACCCGCCACTGTGAGAGTTTGCCGTTTTCATTTCTTTCCGCATCGATCTCCATGAGGACCCAACAGGGCGAGACTCCTTCCCGTTTCAGGGGCAGTTCGATGCTCTGTTTTTCTCCGTTTTCTAAAGCCTGTTGCCTGGCTTTCAAAAAGATATCTGTCCAGCCGGACATAACCTGTTTGCTCAAGGTAGAATTGAGGGCTATCTTCTTGTTTGTCCCTAACAGGTTCACGGCGGTCTGATTGACACGGGTGATGATTCCCCGGGGATTCAGGGTGAGATAACCGCAGGGTGCGAATTCATAGAGTTTTTGGTATTCCTGGTGCCATTTGGCCTGTTCCTGATAGGCCTCCTGGAGCTCCTCGTTCTGAACTTCCAGTTCCATCTGATGGACTTCGAGTTCGTGAATCAATTCTTTATAATCAGTAATATGAAGCGGCGAGCCGCCCTTTGATTGTTTAATCAGCTCTTCAGCCCGGCTGCGGAGCTTATCGGCTTGTGTGGTCTTTTTGTTGTAATGGTTCATAGACTTTTTGGTTGAACGGCAGAGGCCGATCGGGTTGCATCATATTGGCTGCACGACTTCTTGATATTGTACCTTGGCTCCAGGGGCAATGGTTCCTGGATTTGAAAATGGTCTTGAATTTCCTTTTGATCAGCCCACAAGCCGAAACGTCCGCACATGGTCACTCCAAAAAGACATTTGACAATACAATTGTCAAATGGTCATGTTCTGCCTGTAGCCTAGATCGTCATACCAAAAATATACCGTACTTAATGATATTCAAACGCGCTCCGGATTGCCCGGTCCCGCTTCAAAATGATGTTGGGTCATTCTATTTTTGGTATAAATCAGAGTGGGTACCGGTCCGTTCGAAAACAACTCTATCTGAATCGACCATATAAATTAGCAGCCAATCTGATTCAATATGACATTCACGTCGGCCCTTCCAGTTGCCAATCAGTTTGTGGTCCCTGTGAATGGCATCAAGCGCTTCCTCCGCCACAATAGAGCGGATGATTATTTTCAGCTTTTCAAAGTTTTTCCCACGTTTTTCCAGTCGCTTGGTGTCACGCTCAAACTGCCTTGTATATGCAGGTGTAAGCATCAGATTTCCAATTTTTTAAACATATCGTCAGCGTCTTTACAAATGATCAGGTCACGTCCGGCATCTGTATCTGAAAAGGTCTTGAGAGTGGTTTTATTGGGGATTGCTATGTCAAATGGAAGCCCTTTTTTCAATTCAACCTGTTTATAAAAGAGGGTGATAGCCTGAGTTGTTGTAAGCCCAAGTTGCTGAAATATATGCTCAGCCTTATCTTTTAAATCGGGTTCGATTCGAGCCCTGATTGTGGATGTTTTGCCCATGGGTTACCTCCCTTTAAGTTTCTAACATTGTAGCTCAAATGGGGCACATTGTCAAGAAAAGAAAGATTTGACAGTAGTTCAGAACGGCACCTTTCGATATTGCCGGGAACTCATTGAGCTTACTGATAGAACGTACTTCTCCATTTCCCCCTCCAGGCTTGAGGTGGACTTCAAATGCCGTTCTGTTTTTTTTAGTCTTGGGATTCCTT
>JAIPER010000155.1 GCA_021737115.1 Desulfohalobiaceae bacterium | reverse complement strand
AACCACCCTCGTCATATCAGCCTCCTTATTGTGGTTCTTTCTGCACACCATGACGTCCAACTATTTCCTTGTCAACTCAGGAGGTCATCTAACTTGCCATTTCCCACACCCCATCAAATTCTGTTGTTTTCGCAAATCGGTTTGGCCATACAATCGGGGACAAAACCTGCTTGACATTGGCCGGGCTATCGGGTTCAGATATCCCTGTCCAATATTGCACTAAGGACGGGAATTATATCGGCTGCTTCGGCAGCCTGATCCGGCCCTTGCGGATGATCGCAAAAGCAAGACAGGATAGAATAAGCTTGGGGAAAGTCTCTATGAATTCAGATGTTCAGCGTGAGCTGGCCCGTCTGGACCTGCTGGCTCGCTGGCTTGACAGCCGCTTTCGCATACCGGGCACCCCGCTTCGGTTCGGGCTGGATACATTGATCGGCCTTATACCCGTAGCCGGCGATACGCTCATGGGCCTGCCCTCGGTCTGGCTGATCTGGCGGGCCCACCGCCTCGGTCTGCCCAAAGGCAAGCTGGCCCGCATGGGGCTCAACACCGGGCTCGATTATGTCCTGGGTACGATCCCGCTGCTTGGCGATATCTTCGACCTGGGCTTCAAGGCCAATCTGAAAAATGCCGCCATCCTGCGCGCCTATTTTGCTCCAGAATCCGGGCAGGAACACGCATAAGATTTTGAACATTGCCAAATGCTTTCGGAGCGGTTAAAATAAACTCTAGTCGATATTCAAAAAACCTATTAACAGCCCGCATTCAACCAAGATATTCAATCAGGCTTTGCCTGTCTTGCGGCTAAAGAATCATAACCCACCTGATGAATTTCATACCTGATTTCAAACCGCCCGGCAGCCATACGAGCAATCAGCATCGCCCGGCATCTGATCGATGCCTTTGTACAAGGGCATTAGATAGCCGGAGCAAATGATCTGTTTCCACGGTCTGTGAAACGCCTTGCAAGCTTAAGCGCTCACGGGCTTACCGACCGGATCAACTGTGCAAGCTGTTGTATCTCCAAGAAAATTGACACTCATATCCCGATCCGCTATGCTTTTATAATGAAAGCTTCAACCTGCCTGAGGGCCATCTCCGGAATGGTCGGCTTTATCCTCTCCCCCCTCTCCTGGTGGAACGATCTCCTGGTCAATGTTCCCTTATCTTACGCCTTTGCCTGGTCAACAGGAAAATTCCTTAATCTCTTCATCGTCGTCCCTGAATGGCTGTTTGTGAATCTATTTATTTTTGGCTATTTCTTAAGCAACTTGATTGGATTCGTATTGATTCACTATGGCCTTTTCGGAATCAAAAAGGACAAAAAGGCTTCCCTGCGTAAAATGCTCATCGTATCCGCTGCCTATTCGCTGATCGTGCTGGCTTTCTTTCAACTGAGCATCTGCGACCCTGCAAAGGCCTGCAGGGTCTTCCCTGATTGGGTGAGACCCTGAAAAATACATCGGCCGCTTTTTTCATCGAGCCGCCCTGCTATCACCTTCCCTAAGCCCAAAAAAGCTCGACGACTCCATGGCAACCTGGTAATATGGATTCGGCTCGATTTTGCACTGATTTCACACAACCGAGGATCACATGGCTCAACCAAAATTCAGAAAAAAAGTGGAACGACTCCTCGCCTCTGCCGATATTCAAATAGACGGAAACCGTCCCTGGGATATCCAGGTCCATAACCAGGACCTGTATTCCAGATTGCTGGCCAAAGGCTCCCTTGGCCTGGGCGAGTCCTATCAGGAAGGCTGGTGGGATTGCGACAGGCTGGATGAGTTTTTTCACCGGATTTTGCGGGCACGGCTGAACACGAGCATCAGGACCACCATAGAATTTTTCGAAGTCCTGCAGTCGAAACTGCTCAATCTCCAGAAGCCTTCCCGGGCCTTCGAAGTCGGGCAGAGGCACTACGATATCGGCAACAACCTCTTCCAGCACATGCTCGATAAGCGCCTGATCTACAGTTGCGGCTACTGGAAGGATGCCTCTACCCTCGATGAAGCCCAGGAGGCCAAGCTGGACCTGATCTGCCGGAAATTGGATCTGCAGCCGGGTATGCGGGTCCTGGACATCGGCTGCGGCTGGGGCGGGGCCGCCCGGTATGTGGCCGAACAGTACCAGGTGGAGGTAGTCGGCATCGTGGTTTCCGAAGAGCAGGCAAAATTCGGGCAGTCCTACTGCCAGGGACTGCCCGTGGAGATCCGTCTCCAGGATTACCGGGACCTTACGGATAAATTCGATCGCATTTTTTCCCTGGGCATGATCGAGCACGTGGGATACAAAAACTACCGCACCTTTTTCCAAACCGTCAAAAGGTGCCTGCAGGAGGACGGGCTCTTTTTGCTGCACACCATCGGGAGCAACCGCTCCGTCACCCGCACCGATCCCTGGCTGAGTCGTTATATCTTCCCGAATTCGATGCTGCCCTCGGCCAGGCAGATATGCACCAACATCGAAGGTTTGTTCGTTTTAGAAGACTGGCATAATTTCGGGGCGGACTACGATAGGACCCTGATGCACTGGCATCAAAATTTTCTGGAGAACTGGGAAGCCATTCAACCGGATTACGACGAAAACTTCTACCGGACCTGGATCTACTACCTGCTGTCCTGCGCCGGCTCTTTCCGGGCCAGACACAACCAGTTGTGGCAAATAGTTCTCTCGGCCAACGGGAATCCGGGGGTATACCCCTCAGTTCGCTGAGACGCGGCGAGAAGGTCATTGCTCGTCTTCCCTGTTAAGGAAGATACAATCCGCTTCGAGCCTGATCCGCCGCGCCCTGTACAAGGCCCCCACGGCCTGCTTGTAGGTCTTCTTGCTGATCCCGAAAAGCTCCCTGATGTGATCCGGCGGGCTCTTGTCCGTGACCGCCAGTGTTCCCCCGCTCTTATTGAGGATGCTCATGATGTTTTCCTTGGCCTCCAGAACCTTGTCATAACCGGGCTTATGCAGACTGAGATCGATTTTCCCGTCCGGACGCAGGCACTTGACATAGCCCTGCATCCGCCGGCCTGTTTCCAGTTCCCCGAAGACCTCGTCCTCATAGAGCAGACCCAAGGAAGTCATATTGACCACGGCCTTGTACCCGATATCGGATTTTCCCGCGATGACCAGGTCCACCTGGTCCCCTTCCTGGCAGTCGACCTGGCGGGAGGGAAAAAAGCGATTCAGCTTCGAGGAGGCAAAAATACGCCGGCCGGAGCGATCGAGGGCAACATAGACCAGGTAGGTCCGCCCCCTTTGCATGGGTTCCTGTTGTTCGCCCCTCGGCACCAGGAGATCCTTGGGCAGGCCCCAGTCCAGGAAGGCTCCCACGGGATTGACGTCGACCACCCTGAGCAGGACCAGGTCGCCGACCCTGGCCAGGGGTTTCCTGGTGGTGGCGATCAGCCGATCTTCGGAGTCGTTGTATAAAAAGGCCTCCACATGGTCTCCGGCCTGGCAGTCAAAAAGAAGCTCCCGGATGGGGAGCAGGATTTCACCAAGCTCTTCGCCTTCCAGATAAGCACCGAAATCGACACGTTTCAAAACTTCAAATGTGTTCCACTGACCAATTTCCATAATTAAAAAGTATATTCTTTTTTTTCCATGAAAGCAAATGAGCGGTAGTTCCCCACGGATATTTTGAAAATGAAAAAATATCTGACTGCCCGCGAATCTTTTCTTGGCTTACGCTGAACAAGTATTTGTCCGTGATAAAAAGATAATATTCAGGATAAAGGAGTGCCTGTGACTAAAGTTTCTCTGGCCAGGTGCGCTACCTACGATGCGGACGAACTCACCGAGATCATCGAAAGATGCCTGTTTCAGATCGGGTTTTCCGTCGAGCGCTTCCAGGGGGCCCGGGTGGTGGTCAAGCCCAATTTGCTGACCGTCGCCCAAGCAGACAAAGCCGTCATCACCCATCCGGAATTTTTCCGGGCCGTGGTTCGAATCGTCAAGACCCACGGCGGCACGCCGGTCCTTGTGGATTCACCGGCCATTCATTCCCTGGAGCGGGTGATCAAAAAAACCGGCTACGCAGCCGTGATTGATGAAGAAAGGGTTGAGGTGGCCGATCCCACTGCAGTGCGGACCCTGCATTTTGAAGGCGCGAAGCGGTTCAAGCATATCGATATTTCCAAGGCGTATTTTGACGCCGATATGATTCTGGGGCTGCCCAAATTCAAGACCCACGGCATTACGTATATAACCGGTGCGGTCAAGCTCCTGTTCGGGGCCGTGCCCGGTATGGAGAAATCAAAGATGCACCTGAGGCTTCCAGATCATACCGAATTTGCCGATTTTCTGCTCGATCTCTACGGCGCCATGATCAACGCTTTTGATCCGCCGAAACCCATGCTGCACATCATGGACGCCATCCTTGCCCTGGAGGGTGAAGGCCCCGGCCAGGGCGGTTCACCCCGGCACATGAACGTAGTCCTGGCCGGCCAGGACGCCATTGCCGTTGACTACATGGCAAACCGGCTGGCGGGACTGGATGTCCAGCAGGCCGCCACGGTTGTCCATGGATTTCAACGGGGCTATGGCGCCGCTTCGCCGGAGGAGATCCAAACCGCAGGCGAGTCGATGACCGACCTGCAAATCAGCAATTTTGTCCCGGCAAGTGGGAGTTCGCTGTTTTCAAACATATTTCGATGGCCCCTGAACACCAGGACCTTCAAGAACCTTTTCGTGGAGCGCCCGGTGCCCATACCGGAGACCTGCTCTCTGTGCTATCAGTGCCAAAAGATCTGCCCTGCCGGTGCGATCAACAGAGCCAAAAACGGGGAATCCGTCCCACAGTATGATTACGACAAATGCATCCGATGCTACTGTTGTCTGGAGATCTGCCCCGAAGGGGCGATTGGGAAAAAGCAGGGGCGGCTGCAATGGATGCTGGGTCTTCTGGAGAGATGAGCGGGGGTCAAGGGTAAGGGATGCACTGAATTTCTCCAGAGCCGGATGGATATACAGGGCCAGGCCTTTTTTCACCTGCAGAAGTTGTCACTTGACAAGGCTCTCCCCCTTGCCATATCGTATAATGGTGATGAGGACTGATATTTCCCAAGTACTCGCCCAGACCAGGGGGAAAGTGAGCGGTCAGAACGGGGCTGCAGAGATCCTCGGACTCAACCGCAGTACGTTGCGTGCCCGCATGCAGAAGCTGGGAATCGAGAAGCCCTGATTGTTATGGCCATATATGACCAATGGTCAAATATGGCCAGCCGGCTGCCCCTTTCCAGATCCACAACCGGCCCGCCTTTGATCTGAAAAATACACTCCAAATCAAACGCTTACAAAACATTAAGCGGAAATTCGCTTCTCTGGCATGAACCTTGTATACAATAAAGCAAGCAGGCAAGGTCCGGCGGCCAAGCACAGACAAAAAATACACTTCCCCCTGTGCGGCCTTCGGCTGAGACGTCCGCTACAATAGTTTAACCCATGATACAGGGATATTTCCCGGGAGGTGTCCGCTTCTGTATCGAGGAAACTGGCATGATCATCGTCAACATCACCATGACCGTCAAACCGGAAAAATACCTGGAGCTTCGCCAAACCCTGCTCTCCATGATCGGTCCCATGGAAAACGAAGCCGGATGTCTGAGTCATGCGGTCTCGCAGGATATCTGCGACAAGAATTGTTTCAGCCTGATGCAGACCTGGCAAAGCAGTAATGATCTGGACCGACATCTAAAATCGCCGCGTTTCGGGGTGTTGCTTGGATCGAAGTCTTTGCTGGACGAACCCCTGCAGGTTCAAATCCACACGGTTTCCCAAACCAAAGGGATGGAGGCCATCCAGACGGCCAGGAACAGATGGAGCTGATCACTTTCAAATCTCTACGGACGGCAAGACCCGGCCCTTCCGGAGGACATTGGGTCTGTCCAGTCCCAGAGCCGGACCGCCGGAGATTCATGGGCAGGGATTCAAAATTTGCGTTATGAACACTAGTTATCAATAAAACCTTAAAATCAAGGAGTAGTCAGCAATGAAACCAGAAACACAAGGCAAGATCAAGTTTGGAATCTGGGGCCTCATCAGCGGCGCGATCATCACCATGATCGTCGGTTTCGCATGGGGCGGCTGGGCCACCCAAGGCACATCCAAAGCAATGGCCAGTGACGCGGTCGTGGCCTCTCAGTCCGCAATCTGTGTGGCCCAATTCATGAAGGACTCGGACCAAGAGGCAAACCTCGAGAAATTCAAGGAACTCAATTCATGGAAGAAAGATGACTTCATTAAAAAAGGGGGCTGGGACAGGATGCCCGGACAGGATAAGGCCGACTATGGCGTAGCCGATGCCTGCGCTGACGGGATCGAACTCCTTGTCAAGGAAAATGACGCCTAAGCGCCCTGAAAAGCTATGAGCAAAGCCGGGCAAGAGCCCGGCTTTTTTTTTGCTGGAAATTCTCCGAATGCTTCATAAGATCCTTCCTATAAGCGATGTTGACCTTTGTCCGGATTTTTATTACTGAAACAGCAACTTCTGGTATAAATCTACTTCAAGGGAGGACTCCATGGCTATCAGAAAGATCGAAAGGACCCCATCAGCCTATTCCTATCCACTGCTGATCAAACATCTGCTCAGTTCCCCCTTGACCTGTTTTCCGGATCGGGAAATCGTCTACAGAGACAAATCACGCTACACCTACCGGGTGCTGGCCCAAAGAGTCAACAAACTGGCCAACCTCTTGAAAAGCCAGGGGCTGGATTCCGGCGATACCGTGGCGGTCATGGACTGGGACAGCCATCGCTATCTGGAGTGCTTCTTTGCCGTTCCCATGATGGGAGCGGTTCTGCACACCGTCAACATCCGTCTCTCCCCGGAACAGCTCCTGTACACCATCAATCACGCCGAAGACGATGTTATCCTGGTCAACTCCGAGTTTATGCCGCTTTTGGAGGCAGTCAAGGACCAGTTCAAGACGGTCAAAAAGATCATTGTCCTGACCGATGAAGACCAGGCCCCGGAAACCTCCCTGGATCTGGCCGGAGAATACGAAAGCCTCATGGCCCGGGCCGGGGACGCTTTCGAGTTTGAAGACTTCGACGAAGAGGCCATGGCCACCCTTTTTTACACCACGGGCACCACCGGTCCGCCCAAAGGGGTCTACTTCAGCCACCGCCAGCTGGTCCTGCACACCTACGGCCTGCTTTCGAGCTTCACCACCTTTCCCTCTCTGGACCTGAACAATGCCGATATCTACATGCCCTTGACCCCCATGTTCCACGTCCATGCCTGGGGGGTGCCCTACATGGCCACCATGCTCGGCATGAAACAGGTCTATCCCGGCAAGTACGAGCCGGAAACAATCCTCAAACTGGTCCTCGGGGAAAAAGTCACCTTTTCACACTGCGTGCCCACGATCATCCACATGCTCGTGTCCAGTCCTATCGTCAAGGACCTCGACCTGTCCAACTGGAAGGTGATCATCGGCGGCGCCGCCCTGCCCAAAGGGTTGTGCAAGGCCGCCCTTTCCCATAAAATCAACATCACCAGCGCCTACGGCATGTCCGAGACCTGCCCGCTGCTGACCGCGGCCCTGATCAAGCCGGGAATGGAGGGCGTCGATATGGATCGGCAGGTCAGCTACAGATGCCGGACAGGCCTTCCGGCACCGAACGTTCATCTCGAAGTCGCCGACCCCATGGGCAATCCCCTACCCCACGACGGGCAGTCCACCGGGGAGGTCATCACCAGGGCTCCCTGGCTGACCCAGGGTTATCTCAAGGATCCGGAGAAGAGTGAAGCCCTGTGGCAGAACGGCTGGCTGCATACCGGAGACGTCGGCTTTATCGATGAAGAAGGCTATCTGCACATCACCGACCGGATCAAAGACGTCATCAAAACCGGCGGGGAATGGCTGTCCTCCCTGGAGCTGGAAGACATCGTCAGTCAGCACGAGGCGGTCAGCGAAGCAGCGATCGTGGGCGTGCCGGACGAAAAATGGGGAGAACGTCCCCTGGCCATGGTCGTGCTCAAGGATGAATTCAAGGACAAGA
>JAIPER010000154.1 GCA_021737115.1 Desulfohalobiaceae bacterium | reverse complement strand
AAAACTCTTGAACCCAACTCACTATTTAATTGTCAAAGAACCGCTCCCTTGCGGAAGAAGAGAAATATACACAAATTCCCTCCCCCCTGTCAAGGCCTTCGGCCAACTTTTTTTCGAGCCGGCCGAATCAGAAAATGTCTAATGCGCGAAGGAGAGGTTCTACAGAAATCACCAGGACCTGTCAACCGGAAATGAAAACTTTCTCATTTTTGTTCAAACTATCCGGAAATAAAGGATTTTACAGCCTGGAGGACCTCATTGAGACCACGAGAGTACTCGGCAGAGATGAAAAACACCTCAAAATTGTCTTTTTGTGCCTGTTGCTGAAGCTCCCGGAGTGTTTCCGCAGGCCAGAGATCGATCTTGTTCACGACAAGGATCTGCTTTTTTTCTACCAGTTCCGGATCAAAGCTTTTTAGTTCCTGATTCACCAATTCAAATCCGGCCCAGGGATCATCCAGGGAGATGTCCTCTACGCTGAGCAGGTGGATCAGCACCCTGGTCCGCTGCACATGCTTTAGAAAACGGTCGCCCAGGCCGTGTCCCCAATGGGCCCCCTCGATCAGGCCTGGAATATCGGCGATGACCATCCGATTGCCCTGATCATCCTGGACGACTCCCAACCTGGGCGTGAGGGTGGTGAAGGGGTAGGACCCGATCTCTGGCCGGGCTGCGGAGACCCTGGAGAGAAACGTGGATTTGCCGGCATTGGGCAAGCCGATCAAGCCGACGTCGGCGATCAGTTTCAATTCCAGGGCCAGCTTCTTTTCCTGCCCGGGTTCACCTGGCTGGGCGAATCTGGGGGTGCGCATGGTGGAGGACTTGAAATGGCTATTGCCTTTGCCTCCCCGGCCGCCGTGAACAGCGGTGAATGTCTGCCCCTTTTCGCTGAGATCAGCGAGCACCGTTCTGGATCCGTTCTCGGCAACTTCAAGAACAAGGGTCCCTGCCGGAACCTCCAGGACAAGGTCCCTGCCGGAACGGCCATGTTTTGCCTGCCCTTTTCCCGGGCGGCCGTTTTCCGCAGAGTAACTCTTCTGTAGACGCAAATCGTAGAGGGTCAGCTTGTCGGTCTGAACCGTAAGCACGACATCCCCTCCTTTGCCGCCGTCACCCCCGTCCGGCCCCCCCTTGGGAATATACTTTTCCCTGCGGAAGGAGACGCAACCGCTGCCCCCTTTCCCTGAACGGACCAAAATGACTGCTTCATCCACAAATTTCATAACAAGCACCAAAAAAAAGGCGGAAGGTGACCCCTTCCGCCCGGTAAATGACTGCTCTGCCCCTGCTGTGAGGTCTCTCCCCGCCTTCTTCAAACGGCCGGGGCAGACCGGCCCTCGCCATCAGGCGGCAGTCTCAATACTGACCTTTGTTTTGACCTTCCGTTTTCGGGTATACTTTTCGTATTTGACATGGCCGTCCGCCTTGGCAAACAAGGTGTAATCCCTTCCCATCCCGACATTATCACCGGGATGGACCCTGGTCCCGAGCTGTCTGACCAGAATCTGGCCGGCCTTGACATTTTGCCCGCCGAATTTTTTCACGCCTCTTCGTTGTCCCTGGCTGTCCCGTCCGTTGCGGGAGCTTCCCCCTGCTTTTTTATGTGCCATGTCCGCCTCCTAGATTTCAATACCCTTGACCTTCAACCTGGTGTACCATTGCCTGTGGCCGGCCTTGCGGCGGTAATCCTTTCGTTTCTTGTGCTTGAAGACTACCACCTTCTTCTCCCGTCCATGCTCGACCACCTCACAGGCAACCTTGCCCGGGACATAGGGAGAGCCGACATTGACCCCGTCCTCACCGTGAACCAGAAGCACTGAATCCAGCACGACCTCGCTACCGACATCGGCCTCGAGTTTCTCTACATTCAGGATCTGCCCCTCTTGAACCTTATATTGCCTGCCGGAATTTTCAACGATCGCATACATAGCTTTTACCTCCAAAATGGAATAAGGCATAAACGAAAAACATATTCTCCTTTTTCTGTCAAGTCAAGGAATAATTTCCGACTGTTTTGCTGACGAGAGTTTGTCAGTTGAAATCCAGGCAGAGAATTGCTACAAGTTCAGTGTCTGCAGTAAATCCGCAGTTTTTTTGACCACGGCGATCTCGGCTTCACGTCTGGTACGGCCTACTCTGAATCCGTGGCTTGATTGCGGAAATTGGCCTGTAAAACGTATCAATATCCATATTGTGCCCGGGGCGGATTGCAATCCTCCCCGGACGAAAGATGGATAAGGAGGATGAGCAATGGAAAAGCGAAGCGATCTGATGACCAAAGGCCCACACCGGACCCCCCACCGCTCGCTGTTGCGGGCCGACGGATTCACCGACCGGGAGTTGGAAAAGCCGATGATCGGCATCGCCAATTCGTTCACGGAAATCATCCCCGGGCACATGCACCTGGATAAGCTGGCGCAAGCGGTCAAGGCCGGGATATACGCCGCCGGGGGAACCCCGGTTGAATTCAACACCATCGGGGTGTGCGACGGGATCGCCATGAACCATGAGGGCATGAAGTACTCCCTGCCCAGCCGGGAACTCATCGCCGATTCCATAGAAATCATGGCCAACGCCCACCCTTTCGACGGACTGGTCCTGCTTGCCTCCTGCGACAAGATCATCCCGGGCATGCTCAATGCAGCGGCCCGCTTGAACATCCCCTCGATATTCCTCTCCGGAGGCCCCATGCTGCCGGGAAGAGTAAACAACCGGGACGTCGGACTGGACAAGGTCTTCGAGGCGGTGGGCCGCTTTCAAAGGGGCAGAATATCCCAAGAGGAACTCCGGGAATATGAGTGTTCGGCCTGTCCCGGAGCCGGTTCCTGTTCAGGCATGTTCACGGCCAATACCATGAGCCATCTCTCCGAAGCCCTGGGCATGGCCCTTCCCTTTAACGGCAGCATCCCGGCCACTTACGCAGAAAGGACCTGGCTGGCCAAAGAAACGGGCCGTCAGGCGGTAAATCTGGCAATCCAGGGGACCAAACCCAGAGAGATCATGACCAAAGAGGCCTTTGAAAACGCCATGGCCGTGGATATGGCCCTGGGCGGCTCCACCAATACCACTTTGCACCTCCCGGCCATGGCCTACTATGCAGGACTCGACCTGAGCCTCAAGGACTTCGATTTCTTTACCGAAAGGATTCCCCACTTGACGTCCATAGCCCCGGCCGGTCCGCATCATGTCCAGGATCTCTTCTATGCCGGGGGCATTCCGGCCATCATGGCCGAGCTTCTGCACAACGGCCTCATTCATCCCCACCCCCTGACGGTCGCTGCCAAGTCGATTGGGGACATGCTCACTGAAATCGGGGCCGGCATAAAAGATCCCCTCGTGATTCGGACAGTGGACCAACCGGTGCACAAAACCGGGGGACTGGCGATCCTGACCGGAAATCTGGCCCCTGACGGGGCCGTGGTCAAACAGGCTGCCGTGGCCGAAGAGATGCTCAAACACTCCGGTCCGGCCAGGACCTTCGATTCCGAAGGGGAAGCCTTCCAGGCGATTACCGGGGGCGGGATACAAAAGGGCGAGGTCCTGGTCATCCGCTTTGCAGGTCCCAGAGGAGGTCCGGGCATGCCGGAGATGCTCTCCCCAACTTCGGCCCTGGCCGGAATGGATCTGGACAAGGAGGTGGCCCTGATAACGGACGGACGTTTTTCCGGAGCCAGCCGGGGGGCGGCCATCGGTCATTGCTCCCCGGAAGCAGCCTTCGGTGGACCCATGGCTGCGATCCGGGACGGCGACATCATAGAAATCGACATCCCGGGAAAGACCCTGAACCTGAAAGTATCGGACCGGGAAATAGAGCAGCGGCTGCAGGCGTTCCGGTTCGAACCCAAGATCAAGACCGGCTACCTGGCCAGATACGCCTCCCTGGTCTCCAGCGCGGACAAAGGGGCGGTATTTTCTATTTGAACCCCGACTATGGAATTTTGGATGAAGGCAGATACAAAAGCGCAAGTTCAGAACTCTTTCCAGTGAGCTAAAATTTGTACGAATTTTTGGACACTTTAGTTTGACTTATATGTACCTTGAGGTTTCAGGTGTCAGGTGTCAGGTGTCAGATTTTAAGGCATTGATATTGTAAATCTTTTTTTCCTGACACCTGAAACCTGACACCTGAAACCTGTGAAATGTCCAATTTTGAAGTCAAATCAATCATTTTAAGCAGTTAACTCTCATAATTGGTACAGGTGTACGAAGTCTGAAGTTATGCCAACTTCTGGTAAAAAAAAGCTGCTTTCAGTGGAGGACCTGAAGGTTTCTTTCCGCTCCGGCGACAAAACCGCCCTTGCGGTCGACGGGTTGAACTTCGAGGTCCACCACGGTGAGACGGTCTGCATCGTCGGAGAATCCGGCTGCGGGAAGACCGTTTCCTCTCTGGCCATACTCGGGCTGATCCAACGGCCGCCGGGCAGAATCGAACAGGGAGCCATCTTCTTTGCCGGCCGTGACCTGCTCCGGCTTCAAGAAGACGAGCTGTGTTTAATCCGGGGCAGACAAATCGGCATGATCTTCCAGGATCCCTTGACTTCCCTGAATCCCGTCTTCACGGTCAAGGAGCAGATCCAGGAAACCATCCTGGCCCACGAGATCCTCGAACAAAAGAATATCGAGCCGCGATTGTTCGAACTTTTGCAGAGCGTCGGCCTCCCTTCCCCGGAGACCACTTTGAGGAGTTACCCGCACCAGCTCAGCGGCGGACAGAGGCAGCGGGTGATGATCGCCATGGCCATGTCCTGCGATCCGAAACTGATCATTGCCGATGAACCGACCACCGCCCTGGATGTCACGGTTCAGGCCCAGATCATCAAGCTCTTCAAGTCCACAGTCCAGGACGGTTCCAGATCGATTCTCTACATCACCCATGACCTCGGGGTGGTGGCCAACCTGGCCCAGAGGGTCTATGTCATGTACGCCGGCCTGATCGTCGAGCAGGGTCCGGTCAGAGAGATCCTCCGGAACCCGGGGCATCCATACACCCAGGGCTTGCTGGCTTCACTGCCCGGGACAGGCAAAAGGGGATCTCTTTTGCCAAGCATTCCCGGAACCGTACCAGCGCCTTCCCGCCGGCCCCCGGGATGCCCATTCCATCCCAGATGCTCGATCCGGCAGGATTCCTGCGTGCTGCAGCGGCCAGGCCTCGAAGCCATCAAATCCGGGCACTTCAGTCGGTGCCCGGTCCTGATCAAGGGGGAGCCCGAAAAACGTACCGGGCTTTTGTGAAACTTCATTCGTTTTCAAAACGACAAGATCCATGGAGGACCGCATCATGTGCCATGATTTCCCCACTACCCCCAAACAGGAACTCGATCGACGCCTGGACAGTCTGCAACGGCATCTTGTCCGGCAGCAGATCGACGGGGCCTTGATCCTGCAGAACACCGATCTTTTTTACTTCGCCGGGACCAGCCAGCAGGCCCATCTCTATGTTCCGGCCGCAGGCCGGCCCCTGCTTCTGGTCCACAAAAGCCTGGAACGGGCCAGATCGGAATCTTCCCTGGCCTCGATCGTCAAGCTGTCCAGTCCCAAAGAACTCGGCGACCTTATCCGGGAGGCCGGGCTCATGGTCCCCGGCCGACTCGGCCTGGAGCTGGATGTCCTGCCGGCCTCTTTGTACCTGAGCTACTCCCGAATCTTCAAAAATTCGAGTCTGGTGGATATTTCCAGCTCCATCCGTCACATCCGGTCCATCAAGTCCGAGCATGAACTGGAGTGTATCCGGCAATCCGCCGCTATGGCCGCCGCAGTGGCCGAAAGCGTGAAGGATCTGATCCTGGAAGGTTTGAGCGAAATCGAACTGGCCGGACTGGTGGAAGCCGAAGCCAGAAAACGCGGGCATCAAGGAGTGGTTCGAATGCGCCTCTTTGGAGGGGAGCTCTTCTATGGTCATCTCATGTCCGGCCAGGAAGCGGCGCTGCCAAGCTGCCTGGCCTCTCCAACCGGGGGGTCTGGACTCAGCCCGGCCGTACCCCAGGGGGCGGGTCTTTCCAGGATCAAAGCCAACGAACCGATTCTTATGGATTACGTGTTTGCCAAAAACGGGTATCTGGCCGATCAGACCAGAATATTTGCCCTTAAGGGCCTGCCTCGGGATCTTGTCGCCGCCCACCAGGCCATGCTCGAACTCCAGGAGGAATTACAGATTATGGCCAAACCCGGGGTGGAGGCAGGGGAGCTCTACGATTTCGCCGTGCAGTGGACCAGGGCCAGGGGCTTGGCTGACTGGTTCATGGGAGCCGACAACGATCGCATCCGGTTCATCGGCCACGGCATCGGGCTGGAGCTCGATGAATTCCCCTTCCTGGCCAAGGGGCAGAAGATGAGGCTCGAGGAAAACATGGTCATCGCCTTGGAGCCGAAACTGATCATCCCGGGCAGGGGGGTCGTGGGCATCGAAGACACCCACCGGGTCACCCCGAACGGCCTGGAGCGGCTGACCGGTTTTGATCAGGCAATCCAGGTAATAATGTAGGCGCTCGCAGCGGTTACGCATACGAGAGGTGGGCATCACTGGTATATAATTTTAGATTTTGGATTTTCAATTGTTAAGACAAAGAATAAGAGCTGCTTATCTGGCATAAATCCAAAAACTTTTGCTTGAAGCCTCTAGATAGACTTACAAATTGATATACTGATCCAACTTGACTTTTTGTGAATACAAGGCCTGAAGTCGAGAAATCATGTGCCTCTGTCGATAAAACCAAAATTGGATCAGTATACTTACGGGAGGAACAAATTGCGAAACGAGCCAGTGTAAGGCATTTATCAACAAAGCTTTCTAACATAGACAATCTCAATTTGTGACGAGCGTAAGTATGGAACAACAAGCCATCCTCAAGGCACGAAAAGTCAGGAAATACTTTCCGGTTCGGCGCGGATTCCTCCAGAAGCCCGTGGGCTGGCTCCAGGCCGTGGATGACGTCAGTCTGGAAATCCTTCCGGGGCAGACCCTGGGACTGGTCGGAGAAAGCGGCTGCGGCAAATCCACTCTGGCCAGGCTCTTCCTCAAACTCCTCGATCCGGACCAGGGGGAGATACTCTACAGGGGCAGGGAAATATCCGGACTGAGCGAACGAGCCTTCAAGCCCCTGCGCAAGGAGATTCAAATCATCTTCCAGGACCCGCAGGGATCGCTCAATCCCAAGATGACCATTGCTTCCACCCTGGAAGACGGCCTCAGGGTCCTGGGACTGCCTAAAAAACAGCGACTGGAGAAGTCAGGCGATCTCTTGGAACGGGTGGGACTCGATCCGGAAGACAGAAACCGATACCCCCATGAATTTTCCGGAGGGCAGAGGCAGCGGATCGGCCTGGCCAGGGCCTTGAGCGTTGAACCGGAGCTGATCATCTGCGACGAACCGGTCTCGGCCCTGGACGTCTCCATCCAGTCCAAGATCATCAACCTCTTGTATACCCTGCAAAAGGAGCTCTCCGTCAGCTATCTGTTCATTTCCCACGACCTCAATGTGGTCGGATACTTGAGCCATCAGGTGGCGGTCATGTATCTCGGGCAGATCATGGAGTACGCCAGCACGGAAAGTATCTTTGCCTCGCCTGAGCATCCCTACACCAGAGCCCTGCTCGCAGCCACGCCCAGAGTGGAGGCGGACCCGGAACAGGAAGAAGAACCGCTTTCCGGGGACGTGCCCAGTCCGCTCGACCCCCCAAAGGGATGCCGCTTCCACACCAGATGCCCCCTCGGCGACGCCGAATGCCGCCGGGACCCGATGCTTTTAAAACGAAAACATTCCGGCCACCTGGTCCGCTGCCGGAAGGTCAGCTGATCGCTTGTTTTACCCATTTCGCGCCGGGCGCGAAATGGGTAAAACAAGTGATCATTACGTGCGTCTTTCATCCATAATGCGAGGCAGTGTTTCCACAGCATACAGGGGCAGGGAGAGCAGGGAAAAGTCAACCTGTGCTATTCCTTTTGCTGTAGGAAGAGCATGACTCACGTTCTGTTCACTCGGAGGGTTGAGATCAAAGCGCACC
>JAIPER010000153.1 GCA_021737115.1 Desulfohalobiaceae bacterium | reverse complement strand
CGAAGATGTGCAAAAGGTCCACAGTAATTTCGAGATTCCGGATGAACTCTACGAGCAGCTCTGATCTTCATCCCGGCTTGGGAATAAGCCCGGGAAGCAGGGATGGCCTGCTTATCCTGGGGTTGGATCCCGGGAGCCGCTGCACTGGCTACGGTCTGGTCCTGGAGAGATCCGGAATCCTGACCCTGGTAGGAACCGGGACTATCAGACCCAAAGGGTCGCATGACCTGAGCCGGAGGCTCGGCGAGATCTTTCAGGGTGTGTCCGAGGTGATCCGGAAATACCGCCCTCTGGCGGCTGCGGTGGAGGATATCTTCGTGGCCCGCAACACTGCCTCGGCCTTGAAGCTGGGCCAGGCCAGGGGGGCCGCGCTCACGGCCTGTGCCCAGCACGGGCTGCCCGTACACCCCTATGAACCAACCCTGATCAAGAAGAGCCTGGTCGGAGTCGGCCGGGCCGGGAAAGAGCAGGTGGCCTTCATGGTCGGTCAGGTCCTCGGGGTCAAGCCGGACTGGGGCAGGGACAGCAGCGATGCCCTGGGGGCCGCTATCTGTCATTTGAATCAGCAGCGTCTGGGCAGGCTGCAGGGGATGTGAGAAAGAAGCATACTGCCATAGAATCGATAATTCTCTATGATCAATTACCTCCAGGGCACTCTCTTGGACTGCGCTCCAGACGGCTGTACCATCCTCACCGCAGGGGGCGTGGGCTATGAACTGAAGATGCCGTCAACCGGACTGGACCGGTTGCCTGAAGTAGGGGAAGAAATCGGGCTGTTCGTCCGGACCGTGGTCAGGGAAGACGCCATCGAATTGTACGGGTTTTCGGATAAAGAAGAACAGCAGACCTTTACCCTGCTCCTCTCGGTCAGTAAGCTCGGGCCCAAGACTGCCCTGGCCATCCTCTCGACCTTTGCCCCTGCAAGTCTGAGCCAGATCGTCTACCAGGAGGATATCCCGTCCCTGACCAGGGTCCCGGGGATTGGCCAGAAATCCGCCAAAAGGCTTATCTGGGAACTCAAGGACAAGCTGGCAGGCTGGGACCCGCGGTCTTCTCAAGCCCTGGCCCCGGAACCAATGGCCCGGCGCACCGTGTTTTCGGACGCTTTGGCCGGGCTCGTGAATCTCGGGTACAGCGAAGGCGAGGTCCGTTTCCTTTTGAACAGGGTTTTCGAAGAGGAACCGGAGCTCCTGGTCGGCGAGGCCATCAGGGCCGTGCTCAAGCAGTTGAAGTAGGAGGTCTCTTTCAAACGAGGACCTGTTTGTGGATCTGTACCCGCGATAATGCCTATGAAAAACGAGATGCTCGGCAAGACGGAAGAAACGGTGCGGCCGCTGTTCCTTAATGATTTTATCGGGCAGGACGAGCTCCGTTCCAATCTTCAGGTCTTTCTTCAGTCGGCCAAAGAAAGGAACCAGGCCATGGATCACACCCTGCTCTACGGCAATCCCGGCCTGGGCAAGACCACCCTGGCCCAGATCATAGCCCGGGAACTGGGGGTGAACATCGTCTGCACCTCCGGGCCGGTTCTGGAGCGCAGCGGAGACCTGGCGGCCATTCTGACCAATCTCCAGCGTCAGGATGTCCTGTTCATCGATGAAATCCACCGTATGCCGGCTACAGTAGAGGAGATACTCTATCCGGCCCTCGAGGATTTCAAGCTGGACCTGGTCATCGGGCAGGGCCCCGGGGCCAGGACCGTGAGAATCGACCTGGAGCAGTTCACCCTGACCGGAGCCACAACCCGGGCCGGGCTGTTGACCTCTCCTTTGCGGGACAGGTTCGGCGTCATCCTGCGCATGGATTTTTATCAGCCTTCCCAACTGGCTGAAATCGTCCTTCGCGCGGCCGGTATTCTGGGTATCAAGATCACCCGGGAGGGGGCCCTGGAAATAGGCAGGAGGTCCCGGGGGACCCCGCGGATCGCGAACAGACTCCTGCGCCGGGTGCGCGATTTCGCCATGGTCGGTGGAGAGGCGGAAATCTCGCTGGAGCAGGCCGGGGCTGCCCTGGACAGGCTGGAGGTGGATGAACTGGGGCTGGACAGCATGGACCGCAAGATTTTAAACATCCTCATCAGAAATTTCGGGGGAGGTCCCGCAGGGGCCAAGACCATTGCCACGGCCTGTGCCGAGGAGGTCAAGACCCTGGAGGATATCTACGAACCCTACCTGATCCAGTGCGGTTTCCTGAAGCGAACGGCCAGGGGCCGGGTAGCCACGGGCAAGGCCTACCGCCATCTGAAAATCATTCCCCTCGATGAATAGGTCCGGGATCTCACCCGGTCATTGCCGAAAATTAGGTGTTTGCCTGGGGATGTGCTGGTTACTTTGAAGCTAAGCAGGTTTCAGGTGTCACCTTCGTGGCCCGCCCTCAGGTTCACATCCCATCGTTCTTGATATAGCCCTGTTCTGCCAGATAGAGCAGGACCTGCTGGGCCGCTTCGGCCTGGGTCGTGGAGGAGGTATCGATGGTCAACTCCGGGTTCAGCGGCGGGATGTAGGGATCATCCACCCCGGTCACCCCGGTCATCAGCCCCTGCTTGGCCTTGGCGTAGATCCCTTTGCGGTCGCGTTGCTCGCAGACCTCCAGCGGGGTGTTCATGTGGATCTCGATGTAGCCCCCGTACTGACTGATCAGCTCCCGGTTGTGACGTCTGGCTTCTTCATAGGGTGCGATGGGGGCGCAGAGGGCGATCCCCCTGTTTTTGGTGATTTCACTGGCCACAAAGCCTATCCGCCGGACATTGATCTCGCGGTGTTCTTTGGAGAAGTTCAGTTCGCTGGAGAGGTTGCTGCGCACGATGTCCCCGTCCAGAAGGGTCACCGGCCTGTCCCGCAGTTCCATGAACTTGACGTACAGGACCCGGGCCAGCGTGGACTTGCCCGCTCCGGACAGACCGGTCAGAAAGAGGGTGAATCCCTGTCTGTGTCTGGGCGGATGGGTCTTCTTGATCTCGGCCACCACTTCCGGGAAGGAAAACCATTCCGGGATATCCAGATCGAACTCCAGGCAGCGCCTGAGTTCGGATGAGGAGATGTTCTGGGTTTCGGTCCCCGGTTCGATCCGGTCCCTGGGCAGATACCTGGCCTGGTCCCGGACATAGGCCATGGGTGTCAAAGGGACCATGGTGATTCCGATTTCCGGGCCGAACTCCTCTACCCGTTTTTGGGCCTCTCCCGGCCGGTAAAACAGATTGTCCCCGCTTTCGTGCATAAAGGGATCGGCCTGATCAGGGGCGACCATGAAATGGGTGCAGCCGAAGTTTTTCTTGACCAGAGCCTGGAGCAGGGCCTCTTTGGGGCCGGCCTTTCTGGAGGCGAAGGGCAGGAGGCCGAGCATGATCATGTTTTTCGGGAACTGTTCCACAAAGGCCTGGTAGCAGTAGACCGTGGTAAAGTGATCAAGGTCTCCCGGGGCCGGGAGACCGGCCACCGGCTGCAGGAAGATGTGGGCCCGGGATTTGCGGGCGGCCTGGAGGATCATCTCCTTATGGGCGCAGTGCAGCAGTTTTTCGGTGTGAAAGCCGATCACATTGCGCCATCCGTTCTGGGTAAAGCGGCGATGGGTCTCTGAGGGCGGGAGACGGAATTCGATGAAGTCATAGTGCAAAGGGGGGTGCAGGCCCTCGATGCTTCCGCCCAGATACCAGGAATGGACCCGGTTGAAGAGACCGAAGACAGAGGGGTGCTTGAGTTCGTCTTCAGTGCCGTAAACACGGACAGCTTCCTTGCGCTTGTCCGCCTGCCAGATGTCTTGAACGTGCAGGATCGCCAGCAAAAAACCCTCGGAGTCGCACAGGGCCAGGTCCTGTGCCGGTTCGAGCCTCTTGGCCAGATGCTCGGGAATGTCCAGGCAGATGGGAATCGGCCAGACCGAGCCGTCTGTCATTCTGCCGGTTTCCAGCACAGTCTCGTAGTCGTTCTGGCCCATGAAGCCGGTCAAAGGATAGAAGGCCCGGTTGCAGAGGAGTTCCAGATCGTACTGCTGACGTTCGTTCAGGTTGTAGCTCGTCAGCCGGGAAGCTTTCTCCTTCAAGGCCTCCACCCGCCGGAAGTGGACCAGAAGACTCTCCGAATAATCGTTCATAACCGGAGGCAGCTCCTTTGTCTTTGTTGTATATTCGTCAGGGTTCACGGCTAAGCTCACAGCTCGAAAAATTTCAGCGGACCACGAACCAGGGGTTCAGCAGGTTTTCCCGATTGTAGAGAAGAGGTGAGCCGTCTGCCCAGACCGTGACCGTTTTGCCGGCCCCGGTCGCGATAGCATGACCTGCCGCTGTGTCCCATTCCATGGTTGGGCCCAGACGGGGGTAGATGTCGGCGGTCCCTTCCGCTACTTTGCAGATCTTCAGAGAACTTCCTGCGGAAATGAAGTCCACTTCCCGGTATTCATTTTTTTTGGCCTCGACGAATTCGTGCAGTTCCGGGGTGGCGTGGGACCTGGAACCCATGATCACGTAGGCCGATCGATTCTGCGGCAGCGGGAGCTGTTCAGAGGACTGGATGAGCTCCGGGATGGTCACAGGAAGGTGGCCTTCATGAATCCGGCGGGTAAAGGAGCCAAAACCCGGTCCTCCGAAATACAGCCGTTTCAGGTCAGGGGCGTAGATCACCCCGAAAAGAGGGCTCTGCTTTTCAACCAGGGCGATATTGACCGTGAACTCGCCGTTCTTCTTTATAAATTCCTTGGTGCCGTCCAGGGGGTCAACGATCCAGAGTCGCTCCCAGCCCTTGCGCAGGGAAAAGGGAACGTCCCCGCCTTCTTCGCTCAAGATCGGGATCCCGGTCTTCTCAAGCTCGTTCGCGATGAGGGCCTGGGCCTGCTGGTCTGCCTCCGTGAGCGGTGATTCGTCGGCCTTGTATTGAAGGCCGTATTCCGCCCCAGAATAGACCTCCATGATCTTTGAACCGGCCAGGAGCGCGGCTTGCACGGCTGTGAGCCTGAGCCTGGAATTTGGTTCGTTGTCCATAAAAATAAACCCCTTATCCGGCCCTGTCCAGCCTGATGATAAAAGCGTTCGCATTGATCTCGTTTTGATAGTCAGCCAGCGCCTTTTCGGCTTTGTTCTGCGTTTTATACGCTCCTACCCTGACCTTGTACCAGTGGCTGCCGTCGCTGTGCTGATCTGTGTAAATCGTCGGCTGGTACCCTTTCCTTTCCAATCTTTCAGCAAGATATTCGGCATTGATTCTTTTCCTGCAGGCCCCGGCCTGTATCGCAAATCGGGCCTCTTCAGGTTCCGGCTTTTTTCCCTGCCCCTGTTCGTCCGGGGTTGTATCCGGTACAGGTTCGCTTGCTTGAGGGGGCAGGCCCCCGGGCTCCTCCGGGGTTTCCCGGCTGTCTGACTGGGTGGGGCCATGCAGCTTTTGCTCGGCCAGGGTAGTGTTATTGCCGGTAAAATGGACTTCAGGTTGTCGGGGCTCTCGTTTCGTCTCTGTGGGTTCGGGCTTGACTTTTTCTTGAATGGGAAAGAAAATTTTCCGACCGGATTCCTGAACAGGCTCCGGAGAACTCCGCGGCTGAAACACGGATAAGACCTTTTGTCTGTATTCGGGCTGAAGTCCAAAAGACAAGACAATCCCCAGGAAAAAAAGGAAGCAGAACAAAATGAGGAGTTTGAATGGTTTTTGGCTGAACATCTCAATAACTGGTTGCAGGGAAAACCGCTTCAGGGCTCAAGGGAAAGCTGCCGGTTCCTTAGTCAGGGATCTGGGTATTATCCGGGCACCTTTGCCGGGAAAAAGCCGCACTGCCTGCTGTGGGCAGCATCCTAAACCAAATGCATTCTGCTGACAAGGAAAAGTACGTTACAGTGGACAGGTCCGGGTAAACCCGCTACAATTCATGAAAATACTTAACCTCTTTTACGGGGAAGGAAGAAAATGGAACGAAAAGCAGTTGAATTGACCAAAGAATTGATGCGCTTCAAGTCCATGCACTCCAGGCCTGAGGAAATCGAGGCTTGCCTTGAGCATATCAGAGGCTATCTGCAAGAGTGGGGAGTCGAGAGCGAGACCATCGTCCACAACGGGGTCCACTCCCTGCTGGCTCTGCCAAAACCCGGTTATGCTTCGGTTCTGTTGATGACACATGTGGACGTGGTGGACGGAGAGGACCGTCTCTTCGAACCGGTCGAGGAAAACGGCCGGCTTTTCGGCCGGGGGAGCATCGATGACAAATATGCCGTAGCCGTCTCCCTGCTCCTGCTGCGGGCGCATCTGACGGAGCTGGAGCAGGAAGGCGGATCTTTTAAGGATCTGCCTTTTGGTCTGCTGATCACCGGAGACGAGGAGGTCGGGGGAATAAACGGGGCCGGGCAGGCCCTGAAGCACTGCCGCACGGATTTCTGCCTGGCCCTGGACGGAGGCGGTCCCCTGCGGATCGTGATCAAGGAAAAGGGCATCCTCCGGTTAAAGCTTGTGGCCCGGGGAAAGGCCGCCCACGGGGCCAGACCCTGGCTCGGGGAAAACGCCATCGAAAGGCTCATGGCCGATGTGGAAGCCATCAAGCCTTTTTTTCCAGTCCAGACAGGAGATCCGGAGCACTGGCACCGGACCATGAATCTCGGCCGGATCAGCGGCGGCAAAGCCGTGAACCAGGTCCCGGACCGGGCCGAAGCGATCTTCGACATCCGCTACACCGAAGAAGATGATCTCGACCGGCTCGTTGCCGAGCTCAAGGAGGCCGTCCAGGGGGAACTGAGCGTCGAGTCCCGGGAACCCGTGTTTTCCAGCGGGGAATCCCCCTATCTCGACCGGCTCCTCAAGCTCGTTCCGCCTGACGTCCGGACCGGGGTTGAACACGGGGCCAGCGACATCCGCTACTTCGCCGAAAAAGGGGTCCCCGGAGTGGTCTGGGGGGCGGACGGAGAGATGTCGGCCCACAGCGTGGACGAACACCTGGTCGTCTCCAGCCTGCAGCCGCTCTTTGATCATCTGGACGCCTTTCTCAGGCAGTGCCGGAACGCCTGAAGCGACCAACCAGCAAATGGATCCCGCAAAGAGGAAGAGATCGCTGCGACATTTACTCGATTTTCTCCACGATTTTTAAATCCCCCAGGATGAGATACATGCAGGGAATTGCCAGCAGCACCAGCACCGTGCTGGCCAGGAGTCCGAAGGCTGTGCTGATAACAAGCGGGATTAAGATCTGCGCCTGGAGGCTTTTTTCAAACAGCAAAGGCAGAAGCCCGGCGATGGTGGTGGTCGAGGTCATCAGGACCGCGCGGAATCTTTCACGACTGGCCCGGGCCGCAGCTTCATGTATGGGCAAGCCCTCTTTTCTGGCTCTTTTAAGGAAAATCACCAGCAGGATCGAATCATTGACTACCACCCCGCCCAGGGCGATGAACCCCAGAAGGCTGGGCATGCTGATAGGTACTCCCATCAGGCCGTGCCCCCACACCACGCCGATCAGTGAAAGGGGGATGGCCAGCATGACAATGATCGGTTCGGTATAGGTTCGGAATTGAAAACTTAACAGGATAAAGACTCCGACAAGCCCGATAAGCATGGCCCTGAACATGGATTTACGAGTGGAGTTGGTTTCCTCGATCGAGCCGGCAATGGTCAGCTTCAGTTCCGGATATTTTTTTGTAAATTCCTTCAGGTAGGTTCCCTGGAAACGGTTCATTAGTTCATTGGTGTTGATCAGCCGGGTATCGACATCGCCGCGAAGAGTTACCGCCCGCATACTGTCGAACCGTGCAATCCGCGCCCAGCCCCTGGCAGATTCCCATTCAACCACAGCCTGCAGCGGCACCCGTCCTCCGTTGGCCAGAACCAGATCAAAATCTTCAAGATCAGTCAGGCTGCTTCGATCCGGATGGGCAAAACGAACCTCGATTTCATAGGGTTCAGGGCCAACCTGGATTTCATCCGCCACCGCACCCTGGAATGCCGCCCGCAGCTGGTTGGATACATCGGCTGCATCAAGGCCGAGACCATAGGATCCTTCCTTCATCCGCAGGCGCAGCTCCGGCTTTCCCGGGCGAAGATCGTC
>JAIPER010000152.1 GCA_021737115.1 Desulfohalobiaceae bacterium | reverse complement strand
TCCTCCATCTCCAGGTAGTCCCCCATGATCTTCTTCAGGCCGAAGCCCGGGAAATTGACCTGATAGCGGTTCGGGGGAAAGAACTGAACCACTTTGCCCCGGCCGAAGATCTTGTGCCGGCAGTGGCCGAGCTTATCCGGTGACGCCTGCCTGTCGCCGCCCTTTTTCGCCTGCGAAGGTCCCTTTTTGTCCTTGATCGGACGATGGACGAGCATGGTCCCGGACATGTCCTCCCTTAACTCATCGAATCCGTCAGGCGACAACTCCAGGACAAAGGGGCTGGCCAGCGCGGATTCATGGAATCTCTGGTACCGGTTGTACAGGGAATCGGGCATGGAGAGGCCCAGGTATTCCTTGGCCCGGGTGCAGGCCACGTAAAACAGCCTGCGTTCCTCCTCCATGCCGAACTTGTCCATGAGGGCGTGTTTCGACGGAAACCTCTCCTCCACCAAATCGATGATGATCACCGCCTGCCACTCCAGGCCCTTGGCCGAATGAACCGTGGACAAGACGAGATTGTCCTCCAGGGGATCCCGCTGCCCGAGCTGGTCCGGATTCTCCAGACAGAGGTCGGAGAGAAAGAGATCGAGCTCCTCGTAGGCCGCGGCTATCTGGGAAAGCTCGTCCAGACCAGCCTGCCGCCGGGGATAGTCGTCCGGGAAGCGGCTCTTGAGCAAAGGCTGGTAAAACTCCAGGACCTGTTCCAGAAGGACAAAGACCCGCTCTTTTTTCTGTTCCTGTAATCTATGGATAAAGGTCACGGCCCGATCCAGGTCTTCATTGGAACGGCGGCTCCTGGCGAGATAGGCGCCGTCCCCAGAGACAATGCTGTCGTAGAGGCGCTGGCATGTCTTTGGTCCCACCTTGGGGATCAGAGTCATGGCCCTCTGCCAGGCCGGAAGGTCGGCCGGATTGGCCGCCAGGCGGAGATAGGCCAGGACATCCTTGATGTGGGCCGCTTCCGTGAATTTCTGCCCTCCGAATTTTTTGAAGGGAATGCCCTGCTTGTTCAGGGCCACTTCCAGGTTGTAGGACTGAAACCCGGATCTGAAGAGAACCGCTATTTCATGCAGGGGATACTCCCGGGCCAGTTCCTCGATCTTGTTCAAGACCACCCTGGACTGGCTGTGATCGCTGTTCGGCCGGAGGAGCTCTGGTTTCTGCCCGTCGCTTCTCTCGGTGAAGAGGTTCTTTTCATATTTTTCCGCGGCCCTCTCCAGGATCTGATTGCTCAAGCTGAGGATGGGCTGCACCGAGCGGTAATTCTGCTCCAGCTTGATGATCCTGGCCCCGGGAAACGATTCGGAAAAGCGCAGGATGTTGGCCACGGTGGCCCCGCGGAAGGAATAGATGGACTGGGCGTCGTCCCCGACGGCCATGACGTTTCCCCCGGGGCCGGCCAGGCTGGAGACAATCCTGCCCTGGACCAGGTTGGTGTCCTGGTACTCATCCACCAGGATGTGCTGATACTTAAGGCGCAGAAAATCCCTGATCCCTTCATGTTCCGTGAGCAGCTTTTCGCAGTAAAAGAGCAGGTCGTCATAGTCCAGGAGGCCGTATTCCCTCTTGAACCGGGAGTAGGAATCGGCAATGGCCTGCAGGTCTTCGCCGTAGACCAGGAGATGCCTGGCTTCGTTTTCGATAAGGGTCTGCAGGCCGAGTTCCTTGTTTCTGGATTTGCTGATCAGGGAGGAGATGGTCCCTTTTTTGGGAAAGGAGCGGTCCCCCTTGCCGATGCCCTGGCTCTCCCTGACCTGGGCCACCACCTGTTCGGAGTCCCCCTTGTCGAGGATGGTCAGTTCTTCTGCCAGCCCCAAAGCCCGGCTGTAACGCCTGAGCATGGCATAGGCAAAGGAATGGAAGGTCCCGCCCACGACCCCGTTCAGCCCCTGGCCCAGAAGCCGGCCGGCCCGGTTCAGCATCTCCTGGGAAGCCTTGCGGGTGAAGGTCAAGAGCAGAATGGACTGGGGATCCAGGCCTTCGCGGACCAGATGGGCCAGACGGTAGACAATGGTCCGGGTCTTGCCGCTGCCGGCCCCGGCGATTACCAGAACCGGGCCTTGGGTGGCCATGGCCGCCTTAAGCTGGGCCTCGTTTAATTCTTTGTGGATATCAAATCGCATAGCTTCTCATATATACTCTGTTGTGGGAAGTTCTTCACCAATTCTTTGAGATTGCTGATACAAAAGCCAAGGAAAAATGCAAAGTTGATATTTGAATTTTCAAGCTGAACGGTAATTTTGAAAAAATTTTTCAACCCGCTGCCCCGCCTGTCTGACCGTTTCGATCCTTGCTCCCTGGCTGTCATAACAGAAGGCATCTCCGGGTGTGTGGGTGCCTCTCCTGCCGAAAAAACCGAAAACCTCCTTTCTGTCGAACTTGGCCTTGAGATCGAAACCAGGCCCGGGCACGCAGACCAGATCCGGCTGCTGCGGATCATCGGCCCCGGGATAGAGCCGGTCACCGTCCAGGACCTCTTCCAGGACCGGTGCTTCGTCGAAACAAAGCCGCCTCAGCCTGGCTTTCAGATCCTCTTTCAAGTTAAGGACTTGGTCCGGGGACAAAAGGCCTCTGGCGAAACGCCGCCTGCTGTGCACATAGATCCGTCCCGGGTCCAGGGCAAAGGCCTTGGTCCCGGGGGAAAGGGATTCGCAGTCCAACTCGTGCCTTGCCTCTTTTTCCAGGGACAAAAGTCCCTGCTGCCTGAGCCAGGCGTTGAGGTCGACTTCGGCCTTGAGCCCGGTGAAGCCGTGATCAGCCAGGACCAGGAGCCGCTTGGGATCCGGCAGCTCCTGCCAGCGGCAAAGGACAGTCCCGATGAGCCGATCCCAGTTCTCCAGAAGCTTAAGGCAGGGTTCGTGCCAGGGGTCGTCTGGATCGCTCAGGGCCGGAAACAGAAAGTGGCCCAGCCGATCGGTCTCGGTCAGGACCAGGACGAAGAGGTCCCAGGCCAGATCCGGCCAGAAGAGTTCCACCGCCCTGGCCCGGGATTCCAGGGTGAGTTGCAGTTCGCTCAACAGGAACCGAAAGTCCTCTTTGCCCTTGTGGGTATCCGCCTCCAGCCTGTAGCCTTCGGCCTCGAGCCTGGGGAGCAGGAAGCGCGGATAGACCGCCTGCTCCAGTTCCAGGGCCGGGAACCCGGAAACGAGCATTCCTTTCAAGGGCCGGGCCGGATAGGTGTTCGGCAGATTGATGACCCGGCTCACCAGACCCTGACGCCCGAGACGGTCAAAGATGGTCTCGGTTTTGACATTCCCGGAGTCGGCCAGACTTATGCGGTATGTTTGGGGATCCAGCCTGGTAAAGCCGTAAATGCCGTGTTCTTCAGGCCCTGCGCCTGTAAAGAAGGATGTCCAGTTGACCGGAGACAGCTCAGGCAGCTCCGCTTTGATCGGGAAGCAGTTCCCGGATCGGGTCAGACTCCCGAGGTTGGGGAAACGGCCCGATGCTCCGAGTTCACAGGCCAGGGAATACGGCAGTCCGTCCAGCCCGAGGACGACGCAGCGGGGTCGGCTATCGGCTTGCATGTGGGGGAATATACCAGGAACGGTCCTGATTGGCCAGAGTTCAAAATACACCGCTCCATTTTGTGTTTATGTATGAAGGATTCTGCTGTTTTTCTTCAGTACATATTTTCGCAAAAGTCAAAACGGATCGGTAAGTACAGACTTCGTAAACCTGTACCAATTTTGATAGTTAACTGCTTGAAATGATTTATTGACTTCAAAATTGGACATTTCACAGGTGTCAGGTTTCAGGTGTCAGCCCTGCCTCTGGCCGCAGACGTCCAGTTTGATCAAAAAAGAAACATTGAGTCACCTCCTCCGTCATTCCGGCGAAGGCCGGAATCCAGACTGAAAGTGTATGAGCTGGACCCCGGACTACGCCGGGGTGACGGAGAAAGAAAAATTTAGTTTCATACGAGTGAATCAGAAAGAACTTCCCGCTGACGTACCTCCGACTTCCGACATCTGACGTCTCTCTTCCCCCTCGTGTCTCTTCCTTTGTGCCCTTCGTTACTTCGTGGTTTAATTTTTTCTTGTTTAAGCTTTCACATTTTGGGACCGACCATCCAAGAAACCGAAAATCAACGAATTGTTACGATTAGCAGATGAGAGAAATCGTTTGACTATGCCCCTGTCTTTGGCTACGTTTACAGATTAGCCCGGGTGGCGGAACCTGGTAGACGCAAGGGACTTAAAATCCCTCGGTGCAAAGCACTGTGCCGGTTCGAGTCCGGCCCCGGGCACCAGGAATTGTAGTGGTTTTCAGCTTTTAGACCAACTCAAAGACAAGCCTACTGACGGGAATGCTGACGGGACTTTGACGGATGCACAAGGGATTATTTCAATTATCTCAATGCAGATTTCCCTCTCTGCAAGAATGATGAGTCCAGCTTCATGGAGAGCTTGCTCGAATATCTCCTCCGCGCTGACGCTCAGGACCATTCCGTTCCTGATGAGTCCCACTGTCACTTTCTCCCCCCTACCCTTCACAAAGAATCTCATCTGTCTCACATTTCAGTCAACGGTTGGCCGTGAAAAGCACACAAGTACATCACGCTTGAGGAGGTCATCAAGAAACTGGACTTTCAGGTGACCATTTGCTCATTTTAATATTAGCTTTGGGATTCCTTATGTTTATGCCTATGCTTTTTTGGAGGAATTCCCCATTTTGATACACTTAGGTACGGTCTAAAGTAATTATCAAAATTGCCATTGTTTTGCGATATGAACCATTGAATAACTTCTTCAAAATCTTTATCCCAACTTTCATTCGTTTGAATGAAGCTTTTTGTTTCTTTTGATCTTTCTTCAGCTTCACGTGTTAAAGAATACGTACGTAAAATTTTTCTATACATTAAATCTAAATACTCACTTATTTCAGAACCAAATAAACATCTTGCTTCGCGGCGAAGATGAACAAATTCCTTAATTTGTTTTTTTTGCGTAACAGTATCATCAAATCCAAAACCTCCTATTAAATAATATAACCTATCATAAATTTTATATCTTTTATCGAACAAATCTAATTTAACCTTTTCTATATACACCACATGTTGACGATAAGCGATATATATGCCTAACAAAGAAACTACAACGGCTAATAATTTTAGACCATCAACTTTTATTATAATCTCATAAATATAAGAAAACATACTTAATAAATTACAACTCTAAGTAAAAAAATATTTTTTCTAATTTTTCAGACAATTGCAAAAAGACTTATAAACTAAAATAATACTACCAGCTCTTTTAATTTTTGTTAAGTATTTTAAGCTCACGATGTATCCCCCGTATTTCCTGGTAGATAGAAGGACTGTCCCATTGGTGACCCACTTCTTGAATGCCTTGGCCTGGGGCTTGCGGGATTTCATCACCAGGGAGTAGAGGCCGGATTCGTTTATGATAAACATTGACTGTCCGGATTTCATTCCTAATTGCTTTCTGGACAACTTGGATTTTTCGTCATCATCCAAGTACCTTAACGAATATCCTGGATAAAGCCCCAGGACATCACAAACATCCTTCGCCACGAACCAGGGCTCTCCCTGTTCATCTGCCAGGACTCGGACTGCTGTATCGTTGAAGCAAAAATTCTGTAATTCCATTGTAATAACCTCCTCAGAAGTCTGGTTTTTCTTCAGTTTGTGTTTGTTCAGACTGAAAAGCCTCATTACCCTCGGGCAGGAGCCTTCCAGTATCCGGGTTGTAAATCTGGGTGTCGGCCATTCCGGTGATGCCGATGGCTCGGTTCCCAAAGTCAGTTCTATCGACCTTCAGATTTCACCTCAAGGTGACTTCAAACCGGAGCCGACCAAGGAGCCCTCGACGCCGCCCTGGAGCTCAACCACCCTTGTGGTGGCTGGTGCCCCAAAGGAAGGAAATCAGAGTCAGGCCTTATCACGGATAAATACCCGGTATAGGAGCATACATCCTCCGAACTATAAAAAACGGACAGAGGGCAATGTAAAGAATTCCTGATCACTATTGAAAAACCCTTTAATCACTACTCAAAGAAGGAGAAGCATCATTGAATGAAAAGGAAGCAATAGAAAAAGCGACGGCAGATGCATTCATCGAGTTGTATAATCGCAGAATGGGAACATCCTTTTCGATAATCGAATACTCCGACGCTCCAGATATAAGATGCAGGGACCTCAAGGGAAATATACTCAACTTTGAGATCACGTTGACTGAAGACAGGGAAAAGGACATCGCAGCAGCGCTAGGAAGGTCTGATCATAGGAGTTTTAATTCCCTGAGAAAACATCTCGATGAGGTAAAGGCCGGGAAGGCAAATCCTTTGGAAAGGGGCAGCTGCTTGCAAGGAAATGTCACTCAGATGATTGTCAGCAGGATATTGCCGAAGTTGAAAAAAGATTACGGCTCCTATGTAGGTCTTGTCATTCGTGACTCATCGCCTGTTTGTTGGGATTGGGAGTTGGTTGTCGACGATATAAGAGGGTTGCTCACTTCACAGAGGAATCCCTTTGACAAAGGTATCTGGATCATTTCCTTTAGGAAAGACAAAATCTATCGAATCCTTTGAAAAACAAATCCTATAACAAACCGGCTGCACGCGCGGGCCAATAATAACCCTGCGCCCTGTGAGCCTGAACGTTAGGTAGCAGGCCTAACGGCTATGAACATGGAATAGTCCTTTTCAGAATTTGCGCAGAATATCATACCCATACTGCACTTTATCTCTGTTTGGTTCCGACCATGATTTCACTATTTTCCTGCCGATTGACATCCGCGGAGAACATTTGCATATTAAAGACTAGAATACCATATGAATGTTTCAACATATTAAATTTATTGGACTATCTCATATTTTGGCACGAGTAGTGCAAAAATGTAGCTGACATTAAATCATACATATCTTGACATTTAGCATGATGTTCAGAAACTTCATAATTAATTGTTGTTCCGGCCGCTCCGCGCCCGGAACAACGCGCCGCGGATTCCATCCGCCGGCTGCTCGGTGCGAAGTGCCTCACAACCAGCGGATTCAGCAGTCTCGGCCTGCGGCAAACAAGGTTTGCCTCCAGCCTCGCTCCTGATCCGCGGCGTGTTATCTTTCGGATAGAGGTGAAGATATCCACTGGATTCATTAGTTTTTATCAAAGCGGGTCCGCAATTCCACATGACATGTACCATGCGGGAGAAGCTGTGCTGTTATATGCCCAAAAAAAATAAATCGCTTAAATAAAACAAACAGGGAGTTGCCATGCAAAATCATACCAACATCCCCATCACCATCGCCATGGATATTGATGATTTTCTTACCAGTATGGAAACAAAGGATTTACGCGAGAAAGACTGGCTTGATCCTGTTCATCACAAAGAAGATCATTTTATTAAGGTTGAATTCAAGTATAATGATCAGTATTACCAAGTTGAACATGTGCTGACACCCGGGTGTATAGAATTTTTTCGTTTCCTCTTTGAACATGAATATATCCGACCGGCTTTTTTCAGTTCAGGCGTTCGCACCAGAAATCTCGACCTTGCAAAAAAGGTCGTTCAGACTGCTATCGATGCCGGCGGTGATCCTACATGGATGAATCGCTATGATGTATATTCCAGGGAAGATTGTTTTGATACAGAAGGACTTCCTCATCATATGGATAGGGAGATCTGCAATAAATTTCAGCCCGAACACTTTTTTGGAAACTATAAAAAAGATCTGCGCATGATTTATTTTGGCCGTGAAAAATATCATGAATTGTATCGACATACGCTTAAGGACCCCTCTGTTCTCTTACCTGATCATAAAACAGATGAAAAGTTATTGGAAAATCTGGTGTTGGTAGAGGAGGATCCTTCCTATCTTTTCCCTGGTCAAGAAAAAAATTTGCTTTTGTGCCCTACATATCACCATCCTTATCATTATACGATCAATCACCGGGGAGATGACACACCTTATGATCCTGACGACTGGATGGATAAATTCAAATCAAGCAACACAATTTTTTATGCCGCCGGTGTTTTAAACCACACAATCGAACGGCACTTCTCAGAT
>JAIPER010000151.1 GCA_021737115.1 Desulfohalobiaceae bacterium | reverse complement strand
CCACGTGGCCGACCTGGAAAAGCAGACCGCAGAAGAACTGGTCAAATTGGTCAAAGAATATCAAAAGCCCCTGTTTGTCCACACCAGTTTTGCGGGGCAGGACATTGCCGCCCTCAATATCCTGCGGGATGCCGGCATCCCGGTCTTCGAGTCCTCGGGAAAGAGCGCCCGCTGTCTGGGCGAGCTCATGCGTTTTTCCATCCGCAAGCAACTGATCGCTTCCCTGCCCCAGCCATCGGCGGAAACAAAAGAATGGCCCGAGGTCAAGGATATTCTGGTCAAGGTCAAAAAACAGGGCAGAAACAACCTCCTGGAGACCGAGTCCAGGGAACTGCTCAAAGAATACGGGATATCCCTGCCCGAGGCTGTCCTGGCCGGAGATTCCGAGCAGGCGGTCCAAGCGGCCGAGCGCATCGGCTACCCTGTCGCGGCCAAGATCGTCAGCCCGGATATCGTCCACAAGTCCGATGCCGGCGGGATCCGTTTGAACCTTGAAAATGAACAGGGGGTCAGGGCAGCTTATAGGGAAATTGTGGACAATGCAGCCAGGGTGACCTCCAGAGACCGGATCCTGGGGAGCCTGATTTCACCCATGGCCGGTCAGGGGCAGGAGTGTATCCTGGGTATGATCCGGGACCCCCAGTTCGGACCGGTGATCATGTTCGGGCTGGGAGGCGTGTTCGTGGAAGTCCTGAGGGACGTCGCCTTTCGGGTGGCCCCCCTGACCCAGGCGGATGCCCTGGAAATGATCGAGGAGATCAAGGGCTACAGACTGTTGACCGGGGTACGAGGGGGCAAACCCAGGGATATCAGGGCCATCACCGAGGTTCTGCTGACCATGTCCGATATCGCGGTCCAGAATCCGGAAATCGGAGAGATCGATCTCAATCCGGTCATCGTCCATGAACAGGGCCTGTCCATTGTGGATTCCAGGGTTATAACCGTTTTCGGCCACCGGACGTAAAGCCTGGGGATCGCCTGTCAGATTTGCCAGAGACAAATCTGACACCTGTGAAATGTCCAATTTTGAAGCCAAGTCAATCATTTTAAGCAGTTAACTGTCAATACAGGAACGGATGTAATAGGTCTGTATCTTCAATTCTAAATACAAATCTCCCTTTGGGTTACTTACGCCACCTTATCCATCTGGATCATTGTGCATTTTTCACAAGTAGTGCCGCGGAGATTTGTATAAGGAGAAATACATGGATTTCGAATGCATCATCTACGAAAAAGAGGCAGGCGTTGCCGTTATCAAGCTGAACCGACCCAAGGTCTTAAACGCCATGAACAAGCAGTTGTGGCTGGATTTTCAAGCCGCCCTGGAAGACAGCCGCAACGATCCCGACATCAAGACCCTGATCATCACCGGGGAAGGCCGGGCCTTTTCCACCGGCGCGGATTTAAAGGAGTCCAAGACCAGGAGCGCTGAGGACTACCGGGACTACCTGACGGAACTGCAGGAAGCCACACGCAAGATCATCCGTTTCGAAAAGCCGACCATAGCGGCCATCAACGGCTACGCCTTGGGGTCGGGCTACGAGCTGGCCCTGGCCTGCGATATTCGCCTGGCGGCTGAAGAGGCCAAGATCGGTTCTCCGGAGGCCAAGGTGACCTCCTCGGTCACCGGAGGGGCCATGCGCCTGATCCAGGAACTGGTCGGTCCGGGCAAGGCCAGGGAACTGCTGTTCACCGCCGAATACATCGACGGCCGTGAGGCCGAGCGTATCGGGCTGGTCAACAAGGCCGTGCCTCAGGATCAACTCATGGACAAGGCCCGGGAGATGGCCGGGAAAATAGCCGAAAATTCGGGATTTTCCCTGCAGATCATCAAGAAGGGGCTGAATATGGCCCGGGGGGAGATCAGCCTCGAGGCCCTCATGGATTTCGAGATCGAGGCCTGCCTGGCCTGCGTCTCCACCAAAGAGCGGCAGGAATCCCTGCAGGATTTCGAAGACCGCAAGCGGTGAGGAGTATCATGCCCTGCACCCTCTTGACAGCCAGTCCATGAAAGGCTACTTTATCTCAAAAGTGACTACTTTTGGGGGGGACGCTGTGCTGACTGCCGGAATTAAGGATATAAAAAATCATTTGAGTCGTTATCTGAACAGGGTCAAAGCAGGAGAGGAAGTGATCATCACTGCGAGGGGAAAACCCGTGGCCCGGATCATTCAGGAAAAACAGCGCGAAAGATCCATGGCTTCTGTCCTGGCTACCTTGGTGGCGAGGGGGCTCATTACCCTGCCGACTCGGGAGATTGCAAAACAATCGGGTCCACCTGTCAGTCTCGAGGGCAGGGATGTTTCAGACATGGTCCTTGAGAGCAGAAGGTGATCGTTTATTGGGATACCAGCGCCTTGGTGAAGCGCTACGTTCAGGAGGCCGGGTCTGAATCGGTTCTGGACTTATGGGAGCAGGCTTCCTGGTTTGTTACCTCCTCGGTGGCCTATGCCGAGGCCCTTTCCGCCTTTTCCCGAAAATGCCAGGAATTGCCGACTGAATACCGTGAGAGGATGTCTTTGGTGTATGACTCGTTTCGAGCAGACTGGAACGGGCTGATCCGGGTTGATGTCACTGTTGAACTCAATGAATATATTGATCGGGTCTTAGAAATCCAAACGCTTCGGGGCTTTGATGCCATTCATCTTGCATCCGCCCTGGTTGTCCGGGAAAAGGTGCCTTCCCGGTTCGTTTTTGCCTGTTTTGATCAAAAGCTGATCCAGGCAGCCAAAATTTTCGGTTTTGAGACCTTTCCTGTTGAATAAATCAAACAGAAAAGGGTAATTTACTGATCAAATCTATTCAGATTTCATTCCGATTAAATCTGAAGAAAGGGAGATCGCCCCATGGGGAAAAAGCTGTACGACCCGTCGCCGGAGCGGGTGGCCAAAACCCGCATGTATTCCTTCATGCACTATGTGAACAGCAGGTTCGACAGATCATTCAAGGTCTATCCCGAGCTCTACGCGTGGTCGGTGGAGAATATCGGGGATTTCTGGGGTGCCCTGTGGGATTTTGCCGAGATCAGGCACTCGGCTCCCTATGAACAGGTAGTGGACGATCCCCTGAAAATGCCAGGGGCCAGGTGGTTTGAGGGGGCCAGGCTCAATTTCGCCGAAAACCTGCTCCGCTATCGGGACAACCGGACGGCCCTCATTTTTCAGAGCGAAGATAAAGCCCCCCGCAGCCTGACCTATCGAGAACTCTATGACCAAGTGGCCCGGGTGGCCCATTCGTTGAAGTCGCTCGGGGTGATGCCCGGGGATCGCGTGGCCGGGTTCATGCCCAACATGCCGGAAACCATCATCGCCATGCTGGCCGCCGCCAGCCTGGGGGCTGTCTGGTCCTCCTGCTCGCCTGATTTCGGGATCAAGGGGGTCCTGGACCGCTTCGGGCAGATCCGGCCCAAGGTCCTGTTCACGGCCACCGGCTACTATTTCAAAGGCAAAGAGATCGATTCCCTGGAACGCATCTCCCAAGTGCTCAAAGAGATCGATTCAGTGGAGCGGGTGGTGGTCGTGCCCTTGACCCGAGAAGAGCCCGATCTATCCCGGATTTCGAACAGTGTCCTCTTCGATGACTTCAAATCCGAGTTGTCTGATCCGGAGATCGAGTTCGAGCAGCTTCCCTTTGATCATCCCCTGTACGTCATGTATTCCTCCGGAACCACGGGGCTGCCCAAGTGCATGGTTCAGAGCGCCGGAGGGATACTCATGCAGCATGTCAAGGAGCATCTGCTGCACACCGATGTCTTAAGAGGCGACACCATTTTCTATTTCACCACCTGCGGCTGGATGATGTGGAACTGGCTGGTCAGCTCGCTGAGCCTGGGGCCGCGGGTTGTGCTCTTTGACGGCAACCCCTTTCATCCGGATCCGGGAGTGCTCTGGCGGATGGCCCGGGATCAGGGGATCACCGTCTTCGGGACCAGCGCCGGCTATCTGGCGGCCCTGGAAGCCTCCGGGGTCAGACCCGGCCGGGAGTATGACCTGTCCGGCCTGCGGGCGCTTTTGTCCACGGGCTCGCCCCTGTCCGAGGAGGGATTCGAGTTCGTCTACCGGGAGATCAAGTCCGATCTGCAGCTGGCCTCCATAGCCGGGGGCACGGACTTAAACGGCTGCTTCGCCCTGGGCAATCCCATGGGCCCGGTCTATGCCGGGGAACTGCAGTGCCGGGGGCTGGGCATGAAGGTCTTTGCCTTCGACGAACAGGGCCAAGCGGTCTACAACAAGCAGGGGGAGCTGGTCTGCACCGCCCCGTTTCCCTCCATGCCCATCTACTTCTGGGATGATCCAGACGGCCTGAAGTACTACCGGGCCTATTTCGACGTCTATCCCGGGATCTGGCGGCACGGCGACTTCGTGGAGATCACCGATCGCGGCGGGGTGGTCTTCTACGGCCGCTCCGACGCCACCCTGAATCCAGGCGGGGTCCGGATCGGGACCGCGGAGATCTACCGCCAGATGGAGCAGATCGAAGAGATCGAGGACAGCCTGGTCATCGGCCAGGACTGGAAGAACGATGTCCGGGTCATCCTCTTTGTCAAGCCGGCCCCGGGTCAGGAGCTGACCGACGAGCTGAAATCAAGGATCGTCTCCACCATCCGCACCCATGCCTCGCCGCGGCACGTCCCGGCCAAGATCATCCAGGTCCCGGACATCCCCTATACCCTGAACATGAAAAAGGTCGAGCTGGCCGTGAAGAAGGTCATCCAGGGCAAGACCGTCTCCAACAAGGACGCCTTGAAGAATCCGGAGTGCCTGGACTACTTCGCGGATATGCCGGAGTTGCGTCAGGAATGACCTCCCGGTTTATGAAGCCGACAACAACAAACCCCGGCCGTTTTCGGTCGGGGTTTGCTTGCTTTGGACATCGGCTATCCCATGGAGTCCAAAGCTAAAACGAAAAAAATACAACTTGACTTTATAAAAAATCGGGTTAAAATTAATGCATGATTAAAAGGAAATTGTTGCAGGATCTTCAGGCGCACCTCGGCCAGAAGGAGATATCTTTGCTGGTCGGACCACGTCAGGCTGGGAAAACCACGCTGATGGAGATGCTCAAAGAGCATCTTGAGCAGCAAGGTGAGCGTACCCTCTACCTGAATCTTGATATCGAATGGGACCAAGTCCATTTTGAATCCCAGGCAGCTCTTGTTCAAAAGATCAAACTTGAAATGGGCCACCATCGCGGGTATGTCTTTATCGATGAAATTCAGCGGAAAGAAAATGCCGGTCTTTTTCTCAAAGGGCTTTTTGACCAGAAACTTCCTTATAAATTTATTGTGTCCGGTTCCGGAAGCCTGGAGTTGAAAGAGAAAATTCATGAATCCCTTGTTGGTCGTAAACGGTTATTTGTGCTTTCAACCCTGACCTTCGAAGAGTTTTTCCATTTCAAGACAGCGTACAAGTATGAAAACAGTTTCCGCCAGTTTTGTTTGCTTGAAAAAGAAAAAATCAATCAATTGCTTGTGGAGTACATGAACTTCGGGGGGTATCCAAGGCTGGTCATTGAATCAAGGCAAGAAGAGAAAATTCGGCTCATTGATGAAATTTATCGAAGTGTGATTGAAAAAGACATCAGCTATCTCTTAAACGTTGAAAAAAGTACAGCTTTTGCTGCTCTTATTCGTTGCCTTGCCGCCCAGACTGGAAATTGCATCAACTTTTCCGAACTCTCAGCAACCGCGAACATAGCCTATCAGACTGTGAAGCGGTATCTCTGGTATGCCCAGCACATATTTCTTATAGATCTGTTGACACCCTATGCAACAAACATTCGATCCGAACTTTCCAAAGCTCCAATCGGCTATTTTCTGGATCTCGGATTGCGAAACTATGCCCTGGGGAGATTTGGCCAGGTGACAAATCAGATGGATTTCGGGTTTGCCTTTGAGAATCTGGTCTATCTGCTTCTGAAGGAGGAAATGCAGCTTCGATCCGATAAGCTCAATTTCTGGCGAACCAAAGATGGGGCCGAAGTGGATTTTGTCGTGCAACAAGGGAGTCGATTGATCCCGATAGAGGTGAAATCAGGTTTCATGAAGGCCAAAAGCATCTCCAGGTCGTTTCGGAGTTTTATCGGAAAATATCATCCAGCCCAAGGGTGTGTTGTGACCAGAAACTTTTCGGACACTGCAACTGTTGGGAAGACTCGTGTGCAGTTTATACCTTATTGGGAGTTGATCGGTTGGCCTGCATTGTCCAAGGCCATGTGACGTGCCATGATGGATTTGACGACGCTGTTGATCGAAAAAACCGGACTGCGACCGGAACACGTTCGCAACATTCTCGGCTTGTTGGAAGGTGGGGCCACGGTGCCTTTTATCGCCCGCTACCGCAAGGAAATGACCGGCGCGGCTTCGGATGCAAAGCTCCGGGATTTCGAGAAAATCTATCTGTCCGCGCAGAAACTCCTGGAGCGAAAGGCCGAGGTCCTGCGGATCATTGAGGAGCGCAGCCGCCTGACCCCGGAAATACAAACCCAGGTGGAGTCCGCTGCGACCCTGTCCGAGCTGGAAGACCTCTATCGACCCTTTCGGGAAAAGAAGAGCACCCGGGGCGGTCAAGCCCTGGCCCGGGGTCTGGAAGCACTGGCCGAGGCCCTGGAACAGGGAGACCTGGGCCGGGAGGCCTTGCAGGAAAAAGCCCGGGCCTTTCTGGGACCGGAAGTTCCCTCGCCGGAGGCGGCGATTCAAGGGGCCAAGGATATCCTGGCCGAGCGCTTTGCCGACGATCCGAAAGAGCGGAGCATTCTGCGCCGGGAAGCAGGGCGGCACGGGGTTCTGGAGGTCAAACCGGGGCGGGAGTTCGATCCGTCCGGGGTCTTTAAACAGTATGCGCAGCACCGGGAAAGGATGGCCGCCATCCCCTCCCATCGCTACCTGGCCATAAGGCGCGGGGTGCGGCAGAAACAGCTCAGCTGGAAGATCAGTCTGAACACGGAGCGCTTCCTTGAGAACATCCGGAGGCAGAAGGCCGGCAGGGCAAAGCAGGGGACTGGGCAGCTGCTGCTTCAGGCCTGGACAGACGGTTTGAACCGGCTGCTGCTGCCTTCCATCGAGCGGGAGATGCACCGGGAGCTCAAGGAACGCTCCGATCAACAGGCCGTGTCCGTCTTCGGGGCCAATCTGGCCCAGTTGCTCATGACCCCGCCGGTGACGGGCAGGACCATCCTCGGGGTGGATCCGGCCTATCGGACCGGCTGCAAGCTGGCGGTCATCGATGCCCGGGGAGTCTTTCAGGAGAAAGCCACTATTTTCCCCACCCCTCCATTTTCTGATTTCGAAGGGTCTAGACGGAAAATCCTGGAACTGGTCGAGCGCTTCGGAGTGGACTGCGTGGCCATCGGCAACGGGACCGGCTGCAGGGAGACCCGGGAGTTCTTTGCCCGTTTCAATCAGGAACAGGGGGTCTCTCTGGAATACACCGTGGTCTCCGAGGCCGGGGCCTCGGTCTATTCGGCCTCGGAGACCGGACAGCAGGAGTACCCGGACCTGGACGCGACCGTGCGCGGGGCGATCTCCATCGCCCAGCGGCTTCGGGACCCCATGGCCGAGCTGGTCAAGATCGATCCCAAATCCCTGGGGATCGGCCAGTACCAGCACGACGTCGATCAAAAGCTACTGGAACGGAAACTGAAGGAGACCATCGAGGACCTGGTGAACAGGGTCGGAGTCGAAGTCAACAGCGCTTCCCCTTCTCTTCTGTCTTATCTGGCCGGGATCACCCCGGGTCTGGCCAGGGCCATCGCCGCCCACCGCAGGGAGCAGGGGCTTTTTTCGGCCAAGAAGGATCTCCTGCGGGTCAAGGGGCTGGGGCCGAAGACCTTTGAGCAGTGCGGCGGATTTGTCCGGATCCGCAACGGGGCGAGCCTCCTGGACAATACCGGGGTGCACCCGGAGAGTTATAAGGCGGCGGCCAGGCTGCTTAAGGAGCACGAGGTCCAGACCGTGACCCGGGAAGAGACGAGGTCCCTGGCCGCAAATCTCGGCCTCGGGCTGCAGACCCTGGAAGACATCCTCTTCGAGCTTAAAAAGCCCGGATTC
>JAIPER010000150.1 GCA_021737115.1 Desulfohalobiaceae bacterium | reverse complement strand
AAAGAAGGACAACCAGACCCGGACCCTGGAGCACGGGGCAACCATATTCGCCACCGGCGGGAAGGCAACCGATACCGAGGAATATCTCTTTGGCCAAAACCCGAATGTCACCCGCTGGCACGAAATCGAACAGGACAAGGAAAAACTGGACCAGGCCAAAAGCCTCGTCTTTATTCAATGTGTCGGATCCCGGGACGAGAACAGGCCTTACTGCTCCAGAATCTGCTGCACCACGTCCCTGACCCAGGCCATTCGGATCAAGGAGGCCTCTCCGGAGAAAAACGTCTACATCCTCTACCGGGACATCCGCACCCCCGGGGCCAAGGAAAGGCTCTACAAAAAAGCCAGACAGCTGGGAGTAGTCTTTATCCGGTACAGCCTCGACAGAAAACCGGAGGTCAGCCAGAGCGGGGACGGATTCCAGGTTCGGGCCTTCGACCCTATCCTGCAGCAGGACATAGAAATCCAGGCCGATCTGATCAACCTGGCCACAGCCATTGAACCCAACAACAATCAAGAGCTGTCCCAGATGTTCAAATTACCGCTCAATGAAGAAAATTTCTTCATGGAGGCCCATGCCAAGCTCAGGCCGGTTGATTTCGCCTCGGACGGACTGTTTCTCTGCGGTCTGGCCCATTATCCCAAGCCCATCGAGGAATCCCTGGCTCAGGCCTCGGCCGCCGCGGGCCGGGCCGCCACGGTCCTGGCCAGGTCCAAGGCCGAGATTTCACCGCTCATCTCCCAGATCGATCAGGACAAATGCATCGGTTGCGGGCTGTGCATCGATATCTGCCCCTTTGCAGCCATCCAGGCCGAAGAAGTGGAAGAGAACATTCACCGGGCAAAGAACATCCCTGCTTCCTGCAAAGGATGCGGCTTGTGCGCTTCCTCCTGTCCACAGCGGGCCATCGACATGCTGCATTTCAGGGACAGTCAGCTCGAAGCCGTGATTCAGGCCGCGGTCTGAACAGCAAGCGCGGAAAGGGGAAGCGCGGAACGCGGAACGGGGAGCTCGGAGCGCGGAAGGCAGAACTCGGAGCTCGGAGCTCGGAGCTCGGAACTCGGAATGCGGAGCGCGGAGCTCGGAGCGCGGAGCTCGGAGCTCGGAGCGCGGAACGCGGAACGGGGAGCTCGGAGCGCGGAGCGCGGAACTCGGAATGCGGAGCGCGGAGCTCGGAGCGCGGAGCTCGGAGCTCGGAGCGCGGAAGGCGGAAAGGGGAAGCCGGAAGGGGAAGCTCGGAACGCGGAGCTCGGAGTGTGGAAGGGGGAACGCGAAGCGCGGAAGGCGGAGCTCGGAACACACAAAAATGATATACTGATCCAATTTTGGTTTTTACAACAAAGAATGCTGATCCCAAGGCTTCAGGCCTAAATTTCCTAAAAAGCTAAGTTGGATCAGTATAAATTTCCATCGGAACCCATACGAGGTAGCATATGGCAGAATTTGAACCGAAAATAGTCGCTTTTCTCTGCAACTGGTGCGCCTATGCCGGAGCCGATCTGGCTGGTGTTTCCAGACTGCAGTATCCATCCAATTTGAGGCCGGTCCGGGTCATGTGTTCCGGCCGCGTGGACCCTGTCTTTATCATCGAGGCCTTTGAAAACGGGGCGGACGGAGTCCTGGTCTCCGGTTGACACATCGGTGACTGCCATTACCTGGACGGTAATGTTCAAGCCGAAAACAAGATCAGAATGACCAGGAAACTGCTGGATCTGGCCGGCATCGGTTCATCCAGGCTCCATCTGGAATGGGTTTCCTCGGCAGAAGCCCAGCGCTTTGCTCAGATTACCACTGCTGTCGTCAACGCGGTCAAGGACCTGGGGCCGCTGGACAGGGAAACGCTTGATCTCCAACTGGAGGGGGTCCAGAGGACTCTGGACTGCGAACAGATCCGCTGGACCGTGGGCAAGGAAAAGAATCTCCTGGCCTCAGGCGATGTCTACGGACGGAAATGGGGGAGAGAGGCTTACGAAGCCGTGCTGGACTCTATACTCCTGACCGAATACGAGAAGAATCTCATCTACGCGGCCCTGAATAAGGGCGCGGGTTCAGTCCGGGACATAGCTGCGAAAACCGGACTGGATCTGCCGAGAATCTCCTTTCTCCTGGCTCAGATGGAGAAGGGCGGCCAGGTCGAACTCAAGACATTTGAGGACAACAAACCGCAATTCGCCGTTATTTAGCAGAAATTGGCCTACCTTGCCCTTCAAAGGCCGCCGACATGAAACCTTCGACAGACATAATGCACAGCGGTCTCGTGTTGGGGCATCTTCTGCTCAAACGGAGAAGAACTGAACTTGTATGCATAAGTGGCGTAGCCATTTTTTACCCAGGTTTTTAATTTGATATCCTTACGGCCGGAATACATTGCCAGGAAGCCGAAGGGATGGCATCGACCGGCAAAGTGTTGCAAACGCAACAGTCGCAATGCATTCCACCCATAAGGATATAAGGAGTGACCATGAAAGGAAACACAAGGGAAACAAGCGGATCCGTGATGGTGGTCGGAGCCGGAATCGCCGGCATGCAGGCCTCCCTGGATCTGGCTGACTCTGGGTTTCGAGTTTATCTGCTTGAAAAATCACCGAGCATCGGCGGGATGATGTCCAAGCTGGACAAGACCTTTCCCACCAATGACTGTGCGATGTGAGTCATCTCACCGAAACTGGTCGAGGTCGGCCGGCATCTGAACGTAAATATCATCGCCAACAGCGAGATCGATTCCGTTGAAGGCGAGCAGGGAAACTTCCAAGTCAGGGTCAAACACAAACCCAGGTACATCGACCCGGTCAAGTGCACAGGCTGCGGCAACTGCGCCTCCCACTGTCCGGTGACTGCAGTGGACGTCTACAATAAAGGCCTGCAGGACCGCAAGGCCGCCTACATCGACTATCCCCAGGCCATTCCCCTGTCCTTTACCATAGATCAGGAGGCCTGTATCGGCTGCGGTCTCTGCGAGAAGATGTGTCTGGCCGGGGCCATCACCTATGAGGACCAGGAACGAAGCACCGACCTCGATGTCGGCTCCATCGTCCTCTGTCCGGGCAGCCAAGAGTTCGATCCCAAGGATCTGGATTATCTGAGCTACGGTACACATCCAAATGTCGTCACCAGCGCCGAGTTCGAACGTATCCTGAGCGCCTCCGGACCGTATTTCGGAAATCTGACCCGCCCTTTCGACCGTCAGGAGCCCAAAAAGGTCGCCTGGCTGCAGTGTGTCGGGTCCAGAGACCTGAACAGGACCGGAAACGGATACTGCTCTTCGGTCTGCTGCATGTATGCGGTCAAGGAGGCCATGATCGCCAAGGAGCACGCCCATTCGGACATGGACTGCGCCATCTTCAACATGGACGTCAGGACCTTTGGCAAGGATTTCGAAAAATATTACAACCGGGCCAAGGACCAGGAAGGGGTCAGATTCATCAAGGCCAGAATCCACAGCGTCATTCCTGTCGCGGATGACAGCGGGGATCTGGCCCTGCGATACTTTACCGAGTCCGGGGAACTGAAGGAAGAGATTTTCGACATGGTGGTTTTGTCCGTCGGCCTGCAGATTCAGGAGTCCACCATCGATCTGGCCCACAAGCTCGGGCTGGAGCTGAATCATTACAACTTCGCCAAAACCGGGACCTTCTCCCCGGTGGAGACCAGCCGTCCCGGCATCTATGCCTCCGGCGTCTTCCAGGGACCCAAGGACATCCCGGAATCCGTAGTCGAAGCCAGCGCCGCGGCCTGTGCCGCCGGGGCACCTCTGGCCGCTGCCAGACACACCTGCACCCAGTCGGTAGAACTCCCGGAAGAACAGGATGTCAGTGATGAAGAGCTTCGCATCGGGGTCTTTGTCTGCAACTGCGGCATCAACATCGGTGGTGTCGTGAACACCAAGGAGGTCACCGAATACGCGGAGAGCCTGCCTGGAGTGGCCTATGCCGGGATCAATCTCTTCACCTGTTCAGAAGACGCCCAGAACAACATGAAAGAGATCATCAAGGACCAGAAGCTGAACCGGGTGGTTGTGGCCTCCTGCTCTCCCAAGACCCACGAACCCATCTTCATGGACACTCTGGAGGCTTGCGGTCTGAACAAGTATCTCTTTGAAATGGCCAATATCCGCAATCAGGATTCCTGGGTTCATGCCGGCAACCCTGAAGCGGCCACCCAAAAGGCCAAGGAATTGGTCCACATGGCTGTGTCCAGATCCGCGACCCTTTCTCCGCTGCATGAAAAACAGATTCCGGTCAACGAGAGGAGTCTGGTGGTCGGCGGGGGAGTAGCCGGCATGACCGCTGCCCTTGGTCTGGCCGATCAAGGCTATGAATGCGTACTGGTGGAAAAAGAGGCCGGGCTGGGCGGGCTGGCCAACAAGCTGCACAAGACCATCGACGGCACTGACGTCCAGGCCGCCCTCCAGGACCTGATCCTGCGGGTCGAAGAGCATCCCAAGGTCCAGCTTTTGACCCAGACCATTATCACCGATTTCAGGGGATTCAAAGGCAACTTCACCACCGAGGTTTTAGTCGGTCCGGAAATGACCTCCAGGAAGATCGAGCACGGGGTGATCATACTGGCTACCGGGGCCAATGAGTATCAGCCCCGGGAGTTCTTGTACGGTCAGAACGACCGGGTCCTGACCCAGATGGAACTGACAAAACAGCTGGAGGCCAGGGGCGCAAAGGATATAAACAACGCGGTCATGATCCAGTGTGTCGGCTCCAGGAATGAGGAACATCCCAACTGTTCCAGGATCTGCTGTCAGAGCGCAGTCAAAAACGCAATTCACATCAAGGAGGAAAACCCCGAGGCCAATGTCTACATCCTCTACCGGGATATCCGCATGTACGGGCTGCTGGAGGATTACTACACCAGGGCCAGAAGCTTAGGGGTCCTCTTCTTCCGTTATTCTCTGGATGACATGCCAGTGGTCAACGAAATGGAAAACGGGGTCAGCGTCGAGTTCAATGACCCGGTCCTTGGTCGCCGCCTTAGCGTCGACTGCGACTGTCTGGCTCTTTCCGCAGGCATGCGGGCCACGAACACGGACGATCTGGCCTCGGTCTTAAAGGCCCCGCGCTCGGATGACGGTCATTTCCTGGAAGCCCATGTCAAACTCAGACCCGTGGAGATGAGTACGGAAGGGATGTATGTCTGCGGCACAGCCCACAGTCCGCGGCTTTTGAATGAAACCACGGCTCAGGCCAAGGCTGCCGCCTCCAGGGCCACGGCCCTGCTTTCCCAGCCCTATCTGACCCTGTCCGCGGTCACGGCCGAAGTGGATCCTGATAAGTGTGCGTCCTGTCTGATCTGCGTACGCTCCTGCCCCCACAGCGTTCCCAGGATCAACCAGGACGGAGTGAGCGAGATAGACGCGGCCTTATGCCACGGCTGCGGTATTTGCGCCTCGGAGTGCCCGGCCAAGGCCATCAAATTGAACTGGTACGAAGACACTCAGATTATGAGTAAAATTGACGCCTTGCTGGAGGAGGTTGTATGACACAGGATTTCAATCCGATTATCGTTGCCTTTTGCTGCAGTTACTGAGGATACAATGCCGCGGACCTGGCAGGTTCGATGCGTTTGTCCTATCCTCCCAATTTACGGATCATTCGGGTTCCCTGCACCGGCAAGGTCGATGTCATCCACATCCTGAGGGCCTTTGAAAAAGGGGCCGATGGAGTGGCCGTGGTCGGCTGCCTGGAAGGCGACTGCCATTACCTGACCGGCAACCTGCGGGCCAGGAAGCGGGTGGAACAGGCCCGGAAGATCCTGGACACCGTGGGGGTCGGCGGGGAACGGGTCAAGATGTTCAACCTCTCCTCAGGCGAGGGACCCAGATTTGCCCAGTATGCCCAGGAAATCTTCGCTACGGTCATGGGACTCGGCCTCAGTCCGATCAGGCTGGCCAAACAGAAACAGCAGCCCGGGGTCGAGGCTCAGATAACAGAGCTCGGTGTGCAAAAAGCGGCCGCCGTCTAGGGGCAGAGGTCAGAGGGCAGTGGGCAGTAATCAGATTTGCCTCTGGCCGCGCAGACGCCCAGTTTTATCGAAAAAGAAACTTTGAGTCACCTCCACCGTCATTCCGGCGAAGGCCGGAAGCCAGACTGGAAATGCCGGCCCCCGGCCTCCGCCGGGGTGATGGAGAAAGAAAAATCAAGTTTCATACGAGTGGGCAGTAATCAGAGATCAGTGATCAGTGGTTAGATATGCCTCTGGCAAATCTGACATATAATTAATTAATTTATATAAGAATATATAGCCAGGCTTTTCAAACATCAAAATGTGTAACGGGATAAGGTGCAGGTATGATAGTTGCGGATAAAAAGCCTATTGAAGAGATCATCGAGGAGATCAAGGACAAAGACAGGATCCTCATCCTGGGGTGTAACGAATGCGTGACCGTCTGTGAAGCCGGGGGCAAGAAAGAGGTTGAGGTCCTGGCCTCGGCCCTGCGCATGTACTTTACCAATCAGGGTCAGGAAAAAACCATTGACGAGGAAACCCTGGAGAGACAGTGCGACAATGAGTATCTCGAAGAAATCAGGGATCGCTCCGACCAGTACGACGCTGTCGTCTCCCTGGCCTGCGGGGTCGGGGTCCAGTTCACGGCTGAACACTACCCCGGACTCTGTGTTTACCCCGGAGTGAACACCTGCTTTCTGGGGGCCACGGAACAGCGGGGACTCTGGACCGAACGCTGCCAGGCCTGCGGGCAATGCATCCTGGCTTCCACCGGCGGGATCTGTCCGGTCTCCCGGTGTGCCAAGAGGCTCTTGAACGGTCCCTGCGGCGGCTCGAGCAACGGCAAATGCGAGATCAACCCGGAACTGGACTGTGCCTGGCAATTGATCATAGACCGCTTGAATTCCCTGGACCGGCTGGAGGATTATGAAACGCTGAGCCCGGTTAAGGATTGGTCCACAGACAGGGCCGGCGGCCCGAGAAAAGTCGAGAGGGAGGATGTGCAGTCATGAATGTCAAGACACCGAGTAAACTGGAGCAAATGTTCGCAGCCGGCCACATCGCGGTCACCTCTGAATGCGGCCCTCCCCGGGGAAGCGATCCCGAAGCCATCAAGAAAAAGGGCGAAATGATCAAGGATCATGTCGACGCCATCAACATCACCGACAACCAGACGGCCATGACCCGCCTCTGCAGCCTGGCCGCCTGCATTCACCTCAAACTGATGGGCCTGGAGCCAATCCTGCAGATGGTGACCAGGGATCGAAACCGGATCGCCCTGCAAAGCGACATCCTTGGGGCCGCCTCTTTTGACATAAACAATATCCTCTGCCTCTCCGGGGATCATCAGAGCTTCGGGGACTGCGCCCAGGGCCAGAACGTGCACGACCTGGACTCCATGCAGCTCCTGCAGACGGTGCGCCATATGCGCGACGAAGGAAAATTCCTGGGCGGCGACGACATCAAGCGCCCCCCGAGCATGTTCGCCGGGGCGGCCGCCAACCCTTTTGCCGACCCCTTCGAGATCCGGGTGCCCAGGCTGGCCAAGAAGGTAGCCGCTGGCGCGGAGTTTATCCAGACTCAGTGTATTTTCAACCTTGACAAATTCGAAAAATGGATGGAAGAGGTCCGCAAGCGGGGACTGCATGAAAAGACCTGCATCATGGCCGGGATCACCCCCTTCAAATCCGCGGGCATGGCCAAATTCATGGCCAAAAACGTCCCGGGCATGGATATTCCTGATGAATTGGTCCAGCGGATGAACGATGCCCCGAAGGGCAAGAAGGCCGAGGAGGGCATCAAGATTGCGGTGGAAACCATCCAGCGGCTGAAGGAATGCGAAGGGGTCAAGGGCTTTCACATCATGGCCATTGAGTGGGAAGAAAAGGTTCCGGAGATCTGTGAAGCGGCCGGGCTCTATCCCAGACCCAAGCTTTGATTGTCAGCCCTGCACCCGGCAGGCCTCGTATGAGACTCCGGTTATAGACAGCGAACCGGTCACAGGGCTCTCTTTCGCTAAGACGCTTCCGGCTCTCGGTTTTCTAAGGCTCGCTCATGGGGGATCCCTGCCCCCTCCGGACTCTTAGGCTCTGCCCTAAACT
>JAIPER010000149.1 GCA_021737115.1 Desulfohalobiaceae bacterium | reverse complement strand
ACTATACTGATCCAGTAGACCAGATCAGCTTGAAAGCCATTCGCTGAACTCTTCTCTTATTGTGTGGGCTCCGGGTCTGACCTAAGCCGGTTCCTGAAGTATACATGCAGTTCCAGAGGAATCCTCCTTGATGCTGCGGTAATTGGCCCTGACACCAAGCCGTTTCTTCACCGTCAATGTTGGGTCCGGGTCGGACCCGTGTAAGTCATTCACATATCGAGAAAACAACACCATGGAAGGCTGTTCCCTATGCTTAGACTTACCATTTCATTCCTAAAATGAGGGTTTAAGCAGCAGCCCGTTCCTGAAGGATACATGCAGTTCCAGAAAGTTTCTCCTATATGCTTTGGTATGTGGCCCTGACTCCAAGCCGTTTCTGCACCGACTCTATGAGCTGACGACAGCCAATTTGGGATAATCATTTGAATCGCAGGGATCTGCGGCGAGTCATATTACTGCCAATCATTCGCCATAGCACAAGACTCCCCGATGTTTTATGGATTCTCCGTTCCCTCATTTAAGATACTCAAGTACTGTTGGTATGCAAAGATACGATTGCGCTGGTGCCCAGTGATTTCATTCACGATATCAAGCTTTTCAAGGCGCTGCATACCTTTTGCTGCACCAGGAAAGGAAAGCCCGGTCGATCCACAAATCTGATTCAATGTCGTCAATGGATGTTCACAAAGTACCCGGAAAACTCTCAGGGTTGTGGACGCAGAGCGCCCCAGCATTTGAATTTTTTGCTCATCCTGTTGAAAGAGTGATAGCAACCTCTTGGCCGTTTCCACTGCATTTGACGCTATTTGTTCGACCCCTTCCAGGAAAAAAACAAGCCATGCCTCCCAATCGCCCTCGGTGCGAACCAGGTCCAGAAGACGGTAATACTCTGTCCGGTGCTGTTTGAAATAGAGGCTGAGATAGAGAAGCGGCTGGGACAACAATCTGTCATGATGCAGTACAAATGCAATGAGAAGTCGTCCAATACGACCATTTCCGTCTAAAAAGGGATGAATCGTCTCAAATTGGACGTGAGCTAAAGCCGCCTTGATGAGAGTTGGATAAGGATTGCCTGAGCCGTGAAGAAACCGTTCAAGCTGAGCCATACAATCTTCAACATACCCTGGCGGGGGTGGAACAAAATGTGCATTGCCGGGACGCGTGCCCCCAATCCAGTTTTGTGTTCGCCGAAATTCTCCCGGAGACTTGTCGCTCCCTCTTCCGCGTGAAAGCAGTATCCCATGCATTTCCCGAATCAAACGGTTTGAGAGAGGAAAGTCTTCTTGCAATCGCTTCAGTCCGTGATTCAGTGCTGATACATAATTGGATACTTCCTGCACATCGTCAAGAGGAACGCCTGGCGTTTGTTCTATCTCAAAGAGCAACAATTGTGCCAACGATGACTGAGTTCCTTCGATCTGTGAAGAGAGTACGGCTTCACGACGGATGTAGGAGTAAAGGAATATGTTCGGATCAGGCAAAAGCAAAGTTACGCTGTCCAACCGGCCCAATGCTACCGTAGCGCGCTCCAGCAAACGTTGTCGCTGATCACTAAGATCCAAAGGCGACGCAGGAGGAAGTGGATTTGGGATAAAAGCGCTTATCGCCTCCCCGGCGATAGTTGTTGTCTCGTAATGTCCTGTAGAGCCGTGCCTCATGATCTGGCCCTTCCATATTTATTTATCGTTAAATAAGGCCGGACGTTATTAAACAATTCTGGGTTTTTGTTTAATAGCGGGTTGCTCCCCATACCCTCGTGCCTGTTGTTTTCTCCAGAGTCGTATTCATGTAACATGTACATATACTGAGAAAAAGATGCAGGAAAGGCAGTTTTCGATCCCCGATGAAATCCTGCTCAGCAGGATAACCTCCGGCTACATTCCATGGGGCAGGCCCCGATGAAATCCTTCTTTTGCAGGGGAGCTTTCAGCTCCATTTCATGGGGCAAGCCTTAGATCAACCATTTCATATCCAAAATGGGGCTTGTAAGCAGCAGCCGGGTTCTGGAGTGAACACGCAGTTCCAGGGGAATTCTCCTTGATGCTGCGGTATGTGACCCTGACTCCAAGCCGTTTTCTTCATTGCCTCAACGAATTGAAGACAGCCAACTGCCAATAATTTCATCCAGGCCTTTTACCTGGATAAAATCATGTTTTATTCCGGTTCAGGATGCTTATGATCAGTCGTTTGACGGTTTCCATTTCAGCCGGCCTGCTATTGGCAGCAAATAAGGTGAGACTGGCCAGCCCCTCATTGCTGATGGTCAGGCATCCGTGATCTGGGTGCAGCCGTTGATTCCTCTCCAGGAATAACAGAAAACAGGCGGCAGCAATGCGCTTGTTGCCGTCAATAAAGGCATGATTTTTAACGATCAAATAGAGCAAGGTTGCAGCCTTTTCTTCAAAAGTAGGATAGAGTTCCTTTGCACCGAATCCTTGGCGGATCTGGGCAATGGCACTTTTAAAACCATCACCACGTTCTTGCCCAAAAATCGGGGAATCAACATCAGCCCGCATCTGCTCGATCATGCCCATATAATCTTCATGGGCGGGATAAATCACCGGAGCTTCAGTATCGCCTTTATTGTCCAGGGTCTCGTGATCATAATCGTCCAGCAACCGGAGTCCTTGAGCATATAGGTTCAACCATTGAAAATTTGGATCCGATCCCTTATCTTCGATGGCCCGGCTAAGAATACGGATACCGTCTTTCAACTGTCGCACTTCCTGCTGTTTCTGCTCCAGCCGTTTCTGGTTGATGGCGTAGCCCTGCACCAGATAATCTTTGAGACGTTTGGTGGCCCACTGCCGGAACTGAGTCCCTCGATGAGATTTGACCCGGTAGCCTACGGAAATGATGACATCAAGGCTGTAAAAGGCGACAGGTTTATCTGAATTTGCAATATGCATTTTTTGCATATTGCTTTTTTTATCAAGTTCGTCTTCTTGAAATATCTTATTTAAATGTCGGGAAATGACGGATTGATCTCTTTGAAATAACTCCGCCAATTGGTCCTGATTCAACCACACTGTTTCCTGGTCAAATCGCACTTCAACGGCGGTTTCATTGTCTTTGGTGGTATAAATTTCAACCTGGTTTTCCATCTTGATCCTTAGCCGGAGCGGAACTGGGGGTCGGACAAACTTAACTATTCACATCTCAAGAAAAGAATGCCTTGGAAGCCTGTTTTTAATCCCCGATGAAATCCTGCTGCTGCAGGGGAGCTTTTATGTTCTTTCCCGGTGTCGGACCCACGTAAGGCGTTCATTTACCAAGAAAAAGATGCCAAGGAGGCCTCTTTTCAACGCTTAAATTAAGCATTTCGCACCCAAAATGGAGGTTGTAACAAGCTTCCGGTTTTCTGAAGTATACACATCTCATGCCGCTTTACGATATTGGGTAACTTCCATTTGTCGATGATTATTTTTTGCTTCTTCCACGATCATTTCAACATTGGAAGCTACTTCATCAGCAAGCCAGGCATTTCCACATAAAGAACAAACAGTTGCTGGTACATTTCTGATCACAACCAGAGTGTCTTCAGTATCTACTGTAAATGTTGTCGTCCCTTGTTTTTTATGTCCACCACAAAGTGGACAAATGTCCTTAGTTGTATTCATGGCCGTCTCCGGGTCCTCAAATCTCCTTTGGTCGTGAATCATAATTTCATCCGCGGTCGAATCTACGCAACCAGTTCATATTTTCAAAAATATTTCCAAGGAAGTCTATTTCAGTCCCCGATGAAATCATGCTATGGTAAGAAATTTTGTCCAGGATAAGTTCAGGGCAGGGTACAAGCAGGCGGAGAGGAATGTCAACCCGTTAATAAATTTGAAAAAAACCGCTCCTTTCCGGCTTTGCTTAAGAAGCTTCGCAACGACCAACGCAAGCTTGACTGCATGCATGAAAGCCGGGATAACGATTATGATTCCGGATCGACGCTTCAATAAATAAGACCACTTAGCCCCATTGTTGAAAAAATTTATTGTCCAGGTAAAGTGTTCTCTTTGGTCCAATTTTTTTGATTACAGGAGAAGCTATGGCCCTGAGTGACAAAAAACGGCAGAAAAAACGTGAACAAAAGATGCTGAAAAGAAAGGAAAAAGTGCAATCAAAGCCTCGAGAAGCCCCCGCGGGAAAGAAGGCAGCCAATTTTGCCGGTTTCCCTGTTTATGAAACTCTGGTCCCGGAAAACCTGTTTGATATCGGGATAGGCAGTGTTTTACTCGCCCGGAAAATCCCGAATGGTAATCTGGCAGTCAGTGCATTTGTTGTGGATGTATTTTGTCTGGGAATTAAAAACGGCCTTTTTCAGGTGTTCAGTGAATCCTACTATCGGCAGAACTTTAAACCGCAATTCATCGAGAGCCAGGAAGGGGATGTAGAAGAGATCGACCCCTCCTGTCTAAAAAAAATCATCGAAGGAGCCCGGAGCTATGCCGAAGATCTGGGGTTTAAGCCGCATCGCGACTACTATTCCGCCAAGGATCTGCTCAAAGGAATCGATACGAACGATTGCCCCGTCAGCTATACTTTTGGAAAGGACGGCAAACCTTACTATGTGCGGGGGCCCAAAGAAACAATCGGACAGGCTCAGCGAATTGTTCATCAACTACGAGACAAATGCGGAGAGGATGGATTTCATCATCTCATCATCTTAGATGAACCGGACTAACTCAGCCTGGGACTGACCTTCTCAACTGGTTCGTATTTCAGGAAAAAATTCCATAGAAGGCTGTTTTCGAACCCCGATGAAACCCTGCTATTCGCAGGTTCACCTTCGGCTCAATCTATGTTCTTGGCTTATCTGTTTCTATGACCATTCAAGCCCCACTTGGAGGTTCTCAATCGGTTGGCTCTTCTTTCATTTGCTGCTAAGCCCTAGCTGGAAACCTCACAAGCTCTTCGTGAAGTGATGCAATTGCTGCCTTTAGATCAACATCAGGCAGCGGGAATTCCAGAAAATGCTCTTCTCCTCCTACGAATTTCTTGCTTCCCCATGGTGGACGATACTCGTGCGAGAACACTACTCTTAAATATGAGGTGCCTCCCGACTTTACAAGATGAAACTCCAGGCAAGGCTCTATGAACCATAGATGCGCTTTGGAGTAATCTCCAGTATTGATCGCTTGAAGCCAGCTTATGAGGCTGGCTATTTCAGATGTTAGAAGACTTGGATTGACGGCTGACCACTCCCCCAAAGGGTGCCGCACCTTGATCTCAACCATCAACCAATTTGAATCGTACTGCTCGACGATGATGTCTGGAAATTGGTAGTCACGAATCTTCAATTCGAAAAAACATTGATCTGACCTGCTGAACTTCATGATTCTCTCGCGGAGTTAACGTTAAGGCTGAACAGCGCCGCCATAGCGAGACGCATTGCTCAGTCGTTACCCAAAAACCTCCGATCTCGGCGTCTCCAACGATTGCCAAAAGAGTGCCTGTCCCCATGCTCTCGTCCCCATGCTCTCCATAGAGGAACCGCAAGCTCACTGATTTATTGGGCCTGTCCCACTGACCGGCTCAGAGTTTCTACAATCCAGGTGTTCAGGCTTTCTCCGTGTTCCTTGGCCTTCATTGACACAGCTGCATGAAGTTCCCGAGGCATCCTTACGATAAATTTCCCTGAAAACGGCTTCTCGGGTTCTTTGCCTGCCTCGCGGCAAGTCTCCAGATAGTCCTCTACGGCCTCTTGAAAATCCTGCTTGAGCTCATTCACAGACTGTCCTTCGTAGGAAATGATATCCGAGATGCCGATTAGCCGGCCATGGAGTTGGTCATCCCGGCTGTCATACTCAACAGATCCATAGTATCCTTTGTATTCAAGTACGTTTTGCATACTTACCTCTTGTATTCAAGGCTGATTTCCAGATTTTCCAAAAACTCCCGGACATGATCCACCGCATATCTCTTCATTTCCTAACAATATCCTTACGCAATCTGCAGCTGCAGCTTTTACTCAAATATGACCGCAAGGATTTAGTAGCCTGTTCAGAACATATAGCAATCCGGGATAAGAAGAAAAGTTTGACTGTCTCATAATCCGTCCCACTTGACATGGGAGGAGGTTCGGCTATCGTTTTCAAAACACGTATTGAACCTTGAAAACAAATCGAAGTCGAGGCCCAATTCCGTATTACCTGCTTAAAGCGGGCTTCGCCCGCAACCCAGAAGGTTCCAGGTTCACCGTTCAGGGTTAAGAAAAAGAAAAAAGCCTTTGGGGCAATACATTCGGCCGATGAAAAAGCAGGTCATGAGTTCGCCGGTATTCCAATGCTCAGCACCTGCCCACATGCACAATAACTTTACGGAGGTTACAGCAAATGGACAAGATTAATTTGGGACCAACCATTCCCGCCTACCCCATGCCTGTTTCCCTGGTGGGGGCTCATGTGCAGGGCAAGCCAAATTTTTTGGCTGTGGCCTGGTTTACCATGGCCAGTTATAAGCCTCCAAGGCTGGCTGTTGCCCTGGGCAAAGGCCATTATACCAATCCCGGCATCAAAGAGAACCAGGCCTTCAGCGTGTGCCTCCCTTCCGAGGAGATGGTGGAGATAACCGATTATTGCGGCCTTGTTTCGGGGAAAAAGACGGACAAATCAGATATTTTTGAGCTTTTCTACGGTGAGCTGAAGACGGCTCCCCTGATCAGGGACTGTCCCTTATGCATGGAATGCAAGTTGGTGGAAACGGTGGAGAGCGGTTTGAATGAAATCTTCATCGGCGATATCATTGGAACCTACACCGAAGAGGGATACCTCACCAACGGCAAATTGGATTTTCGAAAAATGAAGCCCCTGATCCTCTCACACCCTGACATGAGTTATTGGCGACTCGGAGAATCGATTGCCCGGGCATGGAATATCGGAAAACAGTATAAGGCGAGGCGCACATAAGGGTTGATCGCTCGTGAACCAGCTGAGCCGAAGGGGGTGCGAACTTGTTCGCATCCCTTTTTTTTGAATCATCCAGTCAGAATAAAAATATCCAAACTTTGGAGTACGGGAAAGAGCTCTGAAGGTCAGGCCGGCCCCTCTTTTCTTTCCTCGGTGTACAGCCACCATCTCCGGGTGCGATCCGCTTTGGATCGGGCCTGTCTCTCGAAATAGATGGTCATGATAAAACGTGTAACCATGTCATGGGGCTGTCAGGGCCGTAAGTCCGCCGCTGATAGCCTGGGGTTGCCGTGTTCGGCCCCTGTTTTGGTCTGCCGCTTATGGTCAAGAGAGGTCCTTATGCTTCGGACAAATCGATTGCAAATCGGACCTTGTGATCTCCCGGTTTATTGTAGTCCAAAAATACCGGTATCCCATTGATCCGGCCTCCTCCGTCTTCCAGAGCGAAGCCCATTTTTTTGTGGAAGGCAATGGAACCCAGGTTGACCGGTGAGGTGCAGGCCCTGATGTTGAAGCGGCCTTCTTTCCGGCAGCGCTCGAAGAAGCGGCCGTACAGGTGACGACCGATGCCCCTGCCGCGAAAGTCGGGATGGACACCGCTGAAGTGGATATAGGCCTCGTTGGCGTAGGCCTGGGAGTCGAATCCGATGAGGAAGGCGATCAATTGATCCTTGTATTCAGCGATCAGCGAAGTGGTGTGAAAGTGCAGCAAAAACACTTTCGGGACCATCGAGGTCAGGTTGCGGCCATCCCACCAGTCAGTAAGAACCGCGATGATGCGGCTGTGGTCTTTTGGAGCGGCTGAACGGACCAAGCAGTCTTCAAGCCCGGAAAAAAGCATGTTCTTTGCCTCCGTAACGATAGTTTGCGCGGAACCCAAGGCATGATTCGCCCGCAAACAAATGGGTACAGGATTCAGGAATCAACTTCATCACTGCAAGGGGACTTCCAAGACCGGGCAAGGGGGGCGTCCAACACCCGGTCAGTTGTGCCAGTGGTCTTTTTCCTCCACCATCCGGGCCGCCTTTTCCTGCAGCCAGCCGTCTAAGTCCGCTTCCAGATAGAAGACCGGCCGCAGCAGATCCGCCCCGGGTGCGATCAGTCCCTTGGCCGCGGCCTGCCTGGCCAGGAGGGTCTCCGGATAGATGCGCAGGCCGCAGGTCAGCTTGACCACGTCCAGATCCAGGGATTCGGCAAAGGCCAGGCTTGCCTCAACCGTTTCCC
>JAIPER010000148.1 GCA_021737115.1 Desulfohalobiaceae bacterium | reverse complement strand
CTCGGCCAGGATGGGGAGATGATCTGAAACGCATCTGGTCTCCCTGTCCCTGGGCACCTGAACATTGACCGGTTTCAAATGCTTGGAGACAAAGATATGGTCCAGTCTGAACATGGGATAGAAGGAAAAAAAAGTCGATCTGGGATATCCTTCCTGGCCGGTCAGGACCTGAACGTCCTTCAGTCGGCCGGCCAGGTCCCGGTAAATCACGGAGCGGAACCCGGCGTTGATGTCGCCGCAGAAAACAATCGGGTCCTCCGCCGGCATCCCGCCAAGCCAGGCTGGACCAAGGAGGGCCTGCATCTGGAGCCGGCGTTCCCTGATCCCCAGACTCAGATGGGTGTTCAAAACACATACTTCCCCCAAGGGCGATTCGATCCTGGCCAGCATGGCGCCGCGCCTTTCGTTTCCAGGCCGGCTGAGCTCTAAGGGCAGCAGGTCCTGCTTCATCTCTAGAACCGGGAAGCGACTCAAAAGGGCCAGGCCGTAATGTTCCCTGCCGGAGGTGAGAACAGGGAAAAAGGTGTATTCCATGTCCAGGTAATCGGCCAGGAAGCGGGCCTGATGGAAACCATGGGTCCGCTGTTTGTGAACGTCCACCTCCTGGAGGGCGATGACGTCGGCGTCGAGGCTGTTCAGCCGTTCTGCGGTTTTCAGGGGATTGATCTTGCCGTCCATGTGCAGACAGCGGTGGATGTTGTAGGTCAGGACCTTCAACCGAGGTTCGGACTTTTTGCCCGGAACCGTCGGCTGGAGGCTCTGTCTGTGTTTTTTCAAGAGATCCAGGACGTGGCGTCGGACATCCAGGGGCCGCAAGTAGGACCGGTCATCGTCGACCATCATGGGCAGCAGGACGAATCCCCGGGTCTCTTCAGTCCCCGGTCCACCATGGGCCCCGCTTTCAATGGAAAAGGTCAGGGGCTGCTGATCCGGAGACCACCCGGAAACGACGAGATCTCCGGCATTCTTATGCAGGCAGACCCGGCTTAGATCCCGAATCGTCTCCTCGAGAAACGGATGTCGGCTGCCAAGTACCTCGGGTCCGGCAGACTCGAGATCATGCAGCCCCTGTCTGGTGGCGGCTTTGACGTTCTGCCCTTCCAGAAAGAGGACCAGGGGGATGTTGGCCTTCTGAACGAGGTCGCGGGCCAATTGCCGCAGTTCGTATACAGGGATCGGCCGGGGGAGATAGACATGGCCGATGGGTCCCATGCTGGTGGTTTCGACCTGATCCAGCCAGGGGGAAAGGAAGGATTCCTGTGAGTTTCTCCTCAAGGGTCGGATGAGGCTCCTGATTCGGAGATGCCACCGCCGATCGGCTTTGGGCTCAGGAAAAGAAGGGCAGACCCGGTTGTTCGAGCAGTTGTCCAGTAAGACTTCGCGCACGGCCTGGTGCAGGGATTTACCCATTTCCTGCCTGTAGCTTTTCACGTTCTCCTGGCCGTGATCGGAGTAGACGATCAGCCGGTAGGCCCGGCAGTCGGACCGAAGCGCCGTGTGATAGATGTCGCCGAGCACGCCGTCGATCCCTTTGAGGCTCCAGTGGGCGAAGCGTGAATCCGGTCCGCGGCGGTGGGACTGTTCGTCATATCCGTTCAGATTGGCATGAACTACCGGCAGGCCCCTGGCCACATCCATCTTGACCCGAAACCGGATCATCTCTCTGAGCAGGATGCACAGCAGGACCCGGGTGGGGATGAACTTCAGTTCCTTGGCCAGACTTTCCCCCCTGAAAACGCCCTGGAAGAAATCAGTGACCGAAAGCACGAATTCCAGCAGGGCCTCCCCGAACATGCGGATAAATTTCGGAAAATGAAGCAGGAGTATCACCAGGAAGTTCAAGGGACGGGCAGCTCGCAGCAAGGACTGGAGGTTCATGGACTGGACGCAGTACCTGGCCTCAGCCGCACCTCCCCTGTAGAAATTGGCGTAGGAGCTCCCGCCGGCAAGCAGTGGAGTGCCGCCGCTGCCGGATAACTCTCCGGCCACGAGATCCGCGGCTTCGTATGAATACATGGGCAGGCGCCGCTTGAGTCTCCGCTCGATGAACTCGAAGGCGGGCACTGCGGTTTTGACCCCGAAAAAGAGTTCTCCCTGAACCGCAGGCGTTGTGGAAGGCTGACCGGAATACAGGGGACGGAGCGAAAATTTATGATCGCGGAGCAGGGAGTCGACAAAGGGAAGCCTGTTCCCTTTGAGTCCGTTCAAGAGCTGGGTGTAGGCCAGACCGTCCACCTGGATGATGACCACACCTGGTTCGGTGGCCGTTTCTCTGGAAGTGGATAAGCCCAGAAGCCGGAGAGACCATTCACTCCTGGAGAGCTTTTTGCGAAGTCTTCGGAAAAATGTATTGATTCTACCGATCACCAGAAATCCCGTTGCATTCCGAGCAGGGCAAAGACGCCGCTGCAGAACTTGATTTTAGGGTTGCCTTGGGAGGGCATGCTCGCCTATCCTGGAGCCCTTGGCTTGACTCCTTTCTGACCGCAAATAAAGGAAATCGTATGCGCAGGGTGCTCATAATTTATAGCGGAGGGACACTGGGCATGGTGTCCTCCTGGGCTTCGGGGCCGCTGAGCGCGGCGCCGTCCGTGGCAAGTATTCTGGAAAAAGTACCGGAGCTGCAGAGTATTGCCAGGATCGAAACAGTCTCTCCCTATGCCATTGACAGTGCCGACCTGAGCCTGGATCATATCAGGGTTCTGGCCGAAACCATCCTTTTGTCCAGGGAAAAGTACGACGGTTTTGTGGTCATCCACGGAACCGACAGCATGGCCTATTGTGCTTCGGCCCTGTCCTTCATGCTCCTTGGTTTTGCAAAGCCAATTATTTTTACCGGATCCCAGAGACCGCTGCAAAGAATACGCACGGACGCCCGCCGGAATTTGATCAATGCGGTGGAGATCGCCACTTCTGATATTGCCGAGACGGCTATTTTTTTTGGGGACCGTCTCTATCGGGGAAACAGGACTACAAAAATATCCAACTGGAAATACGATGCCTTCGACAGCCCGAATTTCCCAACTCTGGGGCAAGTGGGCCTCGATATCGAGCTCTCGGATGGCTGCCGAGGACCCGGGGAAGCCTTCGATCCTTCATTTGCGCTGGATCCTTCTGTTTTCGTCCTGAAAATCTATCCCGGAATCCCGGTTGATTCCTATTTTCCCCTGGCTCTGACCAAAGGAAAAGCTTTTATTCTCGAGGCCTATGGCGGAGGAACTATTCCGCTGCAAGGTTCAAGCCTGCTTAAGCTTATCGAAGCAGCCATGGGGGCTGGTAACCTCGTGGCGGTCAACACCCAGTGCCATCATGGGGGCGTGCTGCTGGATATGTATGAAAGCGCCCGCATCCTGAAGGAAAACGGCACCTTGAGCTGCAAAGACATGACCATCGAGGCCTCGGTCATGAAGATGATGTACCTCCTCGGCCGGTATGGCCTGAACTCTCCGCAGACCGTCTCGCTTTTCAGCAGGGACCTGGCCGGGGAACTGAGCGAAGAACGTACCAATCTCCATCAGAAGTGGAGCGAGTGAACTGGACTGATCCAACTTCAGAATTCGTACACCTATACCAATTATGAGAGTTAACTACTTAAAATGATTGATTTGATTTCAAAATTGGGCATTTCACAGATGTCAGATTTGCATCTGGCAAATCTGACATATTCAAAAAATCAAACACTTACGCGAAGTTTCATATGAGATTTTAAGACATTGATATTGTGAATCTTTTCTTTGCCTTGTATAAAAATAGACTTTGCTTTCTGCGCCTGCCACGGACTGAAACCCGGGATCACCCCGGTATAGTCCGGGGTCCAGCTCTTACATTTTTAATCTGGATTCCGGCTTTCGCCGGAATGACGGAAAAAAATCCAGTAGTCCGGCATCTTCCGCCCACCGTCTATTGGTATAAAATATCATGTGTTTTCAAAAAGCAAGCCTGTTGAAGAGAAGGGATTCTTCGCTCGCCCCGGTTCAATACGTTCCGCTTAAGAGATTGAACTGGGCAGGCAGACTCGCTCAGAATGACAGAGAGAGGAGAGCATTGCGAAACCTCATCGTAAGGAACTGAAGTTTCTGCCTCGATCAAACTGGCAAATATGGACTTCAACCCAATTACATAACACTACAGCGAAACTTCAGGTGCAATAATATCTTGTATAGAGCCAGTCGCGCCTCAAGTGCGTGCCTGGCGGCCCGCAATGCCAGGCTGGAGCCTGGCGATCCCAGTACAAAAAGGGCTTGTGAGCATAAACTTTCGCTGTATTGTCTTCCGCCCACCGCCCACCGCCCACCGCCAACTGACCACTGTCCACCGATTCACTGATTCACTGATCTCCCTCCTCCCTATGCCCTCCGCCCTGGATGCCCTGAGTCAGAAGCTCCATGACCTCTTCTCTGGTCAGATCCCACCAATTCCTGTAGGCCTCGGCCACGGCAAATGACCTGACATCTTTGATATTGGCGCAGTAGATGGCGTCGGCCTGAGGTTCAACCCTGCTGATGGAGGAGTTGGGGGCCGTGGGCACGGCCACAATGACTCTGGCCGCTCCCTGCTTTCTGACCGCATCGATGGCGGCTAGCATGGTATATCCTGAGGCCAGACCGTCATCGGCGATAATTACGGTTTTGCCCTTTAGTTCCGGTAAGGGTCTGTCGTTCCTGAAAAGAGCATTTCGTAAAGTCAGCTCGGTCTTGACCTTGTCGACTTGTTCATCGATCTGCTCCTGGCTTAGCCGCAGAGCGGCCAGTAATTCCTGGTTGAAGAAAACCTCTCCCCCAAAGGCAATGGCTCCGAACCCCGCCTCAGTATTCCCGGGGATCTGAACCTTGCGCACGATGATCAGATCGAAATCCATCTGCAGGCCGCTGCTCAAGGTCAGTCCGATGGGCACCCCGCCGGAGGGGATGGCCAGAACCATGCCCTGGGAATGACCTTTGTAATCCTTTTCGAGCATGCCGGCCAGATGGTTTCCGGCATCGATGCGATCCTGGAAGATTCCGCTTTTGTTACGAAGGGTCCTGTCTTCATGCACCGTACTCATAGAAGCCTCCCGGACTGCTCCAATACTGCTCCATTTGCCTGTCTTATAAAAAGCAGTTGGAATAGAACAAAGCAGTCTGTGTTGCAAAATCATGCATTGGAGCAGTATATATTGAAAAAAATATTTAAGTTACAACTTGCTCAGCCTCCATGTCCAGCTGACCCACAGATGATGACCGCTGTCACTTTCCAGCAACAGATCGAGGCTCAGCCTCTCTCTCCTGTCTCTTGGGTTTTTTGCCGGGCGGTGAGCAGGGCATCATGATAGCTCGCGGTGATGAACAGGGTTAATCTTTTATGCATTCATGCCAACTGCCGGTATTGGTTTTACTGCTTTAAAGGAATGGTCAGGAAGAACTTCTGACCCTGACGATTGACGTGAAGCAGGAGAACACCGCTTTCCTTGGCCTTCTGCAGCGCTTCCTTAAACTCATCTATCTGATCAACGCTTACGTCGTTGGCCTTTAAGATGACATCCCCCCGTTTGAGCCCGTTTTCAGCGGCCAGACCCTGGGGATGGACGCTGACCACGAGAAGGCCCTGATCGCTCTTGAGCCCCAGAGATTGGGCCTCCCGCATGCTCAAGGGCTTGAGCTGGATGCCCAGTGCTTCAGTTTCATCGTCCGGGGTTTGCTGGGTACTTTCTTTTTGCAGTGCTTTCCCTCGATCTCCCAGGGTGACTTCAACTTTTTTGCTTTTGCCATCATGCCAGAGGGTCATGCTGACTGTCTCTCCCGGAGGGAGGTCTCCGATTTTTCTGGTGATCTCTCTGCTGTCCTCTATCTTTTGACCGTTGAGTTCCTTGATCACACTGCCGGAACGGATGCCGGCCTTCTCGGCCGGGCTTCCCGGTTGAACCGAAGCAACCAGGGCTCCTTCGGCTTTTTCGATTCCCAGGGCCGTGGCCATCTGCTTGTCGACATCCTGCAGGGTGATGCCCAGCCAGCCCCGCCTGACGCGCTTATATTTCTTGAGCTGGGTGACCACATCCTTGACGATGGTACTGGGCACGGCAAAGCCGATGCCCTGGCCGGTGGCTACAATGGCCGTGTTGATTCCCACGACTTCCCCGTCGACATTCAAAAGAGGGCCTCCGCTGTTCCCGGGGTTGATTGAGGCGTCGGTCTGCAGAAAATCGTCGTAGGGACCGGCCCCGATGACCCTGCCCTTGGCGCTGATGATGCCGGCCGTGACCGTGTACTTGAGTCCGAAAGGGTTGCCTATGGCCAGGACCCATTCTCCGGTTTGGATTTCTTTCGACCCTTTCAACTTCAGGGTGGGGAGACCGTCGGCATCAATCTTCAACAGGGCCAGGTCGGTGGCGGGATCCTGGCCAACGATCTCGGCATCGTAAGTCTTTTTTCCTCCCTGGAGATTGACCTTGATCTGCCGGGCGTTTGCAACGACGTGATTGTTGGTCACGATGTATCCGTCCGGGGACCAAATCATCCCTGATCCTAAAGACTTCTGTTCTTTGGGTCTGGGGATTCCCCCGAAAAAACGTTCGAAGAATTCGTGCAGCGGACTGTCCTCGGAGAGTTTCTTGGAGGCTTGGACCACTTTAACCGCACTGATGTTGACGACTGCAGGCGCGGCTTTGTCAGCTGTCTGCACGAAATCCGGAGGTGCCGAGGAAACGGATGACGCCCCAGTGAAAAAGATGAAAACGAAGAGAACCACAAGGCGTTTGATAGTCATGACAGTACTCCTTTGGTTTGTTGTTTCAGTTGTCAGATTTGCCTCTGGCAAATCTGACATGTAATTTGTTAATATATTTAAGAATATAGAGCCAAGCTGTTGTTCTATTGGGTTGAAGACAACAATTGCCAGTTTGATCACACATAGGCGTTTAGCAGAATTTTCAAAACAACATGTTGGTCTTTACAAATTTACGTGTGATTCAGTGCAAGCTGCCCCGAAGGGGCCTCTTTTTCCGTGCCGGGTCGCGGAAAAAGCATAGAAACTTCGTGCTTTATGAATTTGGTTTGAGTTTTCTGTTTTGATTTTCACCAGTTGAACCGGGAATGGATGTCGGGCTCCGAGTCCGACATCCATTCCCGGTTGCGAAACGGTATATAGTTGACGGAAGGACGTCCGGATCCTTCCGGGGCATAGAGTTGCATAAGGTTATAGACTGATTTCGGCATATCAGTGGAAACAGTAAGACCCATTTGTTTGGCACGGTCAATGTTAATGGGGTAATCATGGGTGAAATGGCCGGTTGTCAAAACATCGGCGATCTCCTTTGCTTTTTTCGCAGGGTGTTTGTCTTTTAACAGGGAAAAGACAAGACCATTGACCTGATCGATGGCCTTGGTTGATATATCCTCCAGGATCAAGGTATGATCTTCCACGTCTGCGACCGGTTTTCGTTTGACCGCCTGGATGATCGAGGCCGCCGGGAATATCCCGATCTGGGGATCAACCGGACCGAGTATCGCGTTGGGAGCCATGACGATGTCATCGGCTGCCAGCGCGATGAGCGTTCCCCCGCTCATGGCATAGTGCGGGATGAAAACGGTTACCTTTCCCTCATGCTGCCGGAGGGCATGGGCGATTTGCGATGCCGCCAGAACCAGCCCCCCGGGGGTGTGCATGATCAGATCGATCGGTTTTTGCGGTGCTGACTCGCGAATGACCCGAAGCACGGCTTCGGCGTCATTGATGTCGATGTAGCTTTTGACCGGAATCCCCAAAAAGGTGATGGTCTCTTTGCGGTGAATGAGGGTCAGGGCTTTACTGTTTCGTTCTTTTTGCAGAGCCTGGAGTGCGGCCAGGCGCTTGTCTTCAATCGACGGCAGGAGCAGCCAGCGGGCCAGAACAACGATCAGGACACCGGCTGCAACGAGCCAGAAGATGAACCTGAAGAAATTGGCGACACCACGAAGCAGTGAATTGAATCTATCGGCCATGGCTTTTTCCTTTGTCAGCCCTGCCTCTGGCAGTGCTCGTATGAGACTCCGGTTATAGACAGCGAACCGATCACAGGGCTCTCTTTCGCTAAGACGCTTCCGGCTCTCGGTTTTCTAAGGCTCGCTCATGGGGGATCCCTGCCCCCTCCGGACTCTTAGGCTCTGCCCTAAACTATGATC